>ONQO01000030.1 GCA_900319995.1 uncultured Bacteroidales bacterium | reverse complement strand
CGCCAAAGCAACCGGCTTGAAGTTCACTTCCATCAGCGGAGAACGTACCACGCCGGTCCTGGCGGAAGAGTTGGCACGTCGGGTACGTTTCGCTGCCGTTGCCGCTGCTGTCGCAGCCCGCAAGAAAGACCTCTCCAAGGTCACCACGGACACCGAGAACTTCCTCGCGCAGCGTAACGAGCCCAACGGCAAGAAAACCATGAAGTCGTACCTCTGGAGCCTCGAACTGGCTGCCTACGACGCACGGCCCTAAGTGTAACGGAGGGTGTGCCAAAACGAAGGACACACCCTCTTTTTTCAGTTATTTACATCCTTACAAAGAAAAAATTTGCACAATTCAGAAAAATATTGTACCTTTGCACAAAAATTGAAGCAGAAGAAGGAACAAAAAACTTTGTTTTATGAAACGAATTTTCATTTATATCTTTATCGCCTTAAGCTTTATGGGTTGCCATCAAGCTAATCTTGAAGATCGCGCGGTTGAATTGTGGGCATACCTTCCGGATGTTCAGATGTTGGAAAAGTCCCGCGCTTACATGACCGAGGATTTTTATGCCGTATTGGATACCCTACTCTATCGGTTGCCGTCTCACGAAGCCATGGATCATGCATACAACTATTGGTTCACGACAGATGACGGAAGTCTGTTGTCGGCGAGTCCAAGCAAAGTAGAAGGTATATGTCAGCGTGATGCGGATCATGCAGAAGCCACAATCTGCGGACATCATCTGTCCATGGAACGTGTGAAGAATCAATGGTTGATTTCCGATTTTGACGGTCGGAAAGAGGATGGAATCCGTTATATTTCGAACAACCGCAAGGAACAAGCGGTTCGCGAGGCGATAAGCGCTTATCTGCTGCGTGAGGTAGCCCCATTATACAAGCAAGGAGATATATGTATTCCGACGCTTCAGATGGTGTATGAAACCGATTCGTGTGTATGGGGTGATTATTTAGTGCTTTGGTATCAAGTAGCAGGAGATTCGCTTGAGTTTGTATCGGGCGGTATTCATCCGGGCGTCATGAGGCTGCATATAGACGCAAACGGAAAGCCTCAAGTAACCCAATTTGAGCAAGTAGAAGACGGTGCTCGTTTTGAATCGTCCGCCAAGCGTCTCTTTGGCGAGCACTTCGATATGTTCATGAATATACATTCGAACGAGTCCGTACGTGAAGCGGTTCGCCTTGAACAAACCAACGAATATCTAAAGAATCACGGTTTGGAATACATTATTCGTCCCTTATGAAAAAGATACTCTTTGTATGTCACGGCAACATATGCCGTTCCCCGATGGCGGAGTTCATTCTCAAAGAGATGGTTCGCGAAGCGGGTGTTGGTTCGGAATTTGAGATTTCATCAGCAGCAGTATCCACGGAGGAAACAGGAAACGATATGTATCCTCCCGCCAAGCGAATGCTGCAATCCAAGAACATCCCATTCACGCGTCGTTCAGCACGCCAAATAAGCCGCTCCGACTACTCGTATTACGACTATATAATCTGCATGGACCAAAGCAATATACGTTGGATGCGGAATATTATCGGCGAGGATTCCGAACACAAAGTATCCTTATTGTTACAGTGGATAAACGGCGAATTAATTAACCATCACCTAACAAACGGGAAAATGGCTGATGTAGCTGATCCGTGGTACACAGGTGATTTCTCGGTTGCCTATAGGGACATCGAACAAGGCTGCCGAGCTATACTCAAACAACTGAGGGACTAACAGAAAAGTCTTTAGTTATTTTGCCGGATACCTAAATCGTATCAATAAAGAACTTCTGCTTGCGATTGTACATTGCGATACCAATAAATAGCAGCACAAGCGTGAATCCTATACTGTATGCGAGCGAAAGCCAGCTGAACTCCCCTGCTCCATAAGCTCCGTATTTGAATGTCTCGATAAGCGATGTCATCGGGTTAAACAGCATAATCTTATGCAAAGTCGGATTCGAGACATAACTGAGCGGATAGACAATCGGCGTAGCATACATCCAAAGAGACACAAAGACCCCGAAGAAATTCACCAAGTCCCGGTATTTGGTTGTGAGCGAAGAAATGATAAGTCCGAGTCCCAAAGCCAATCCCTGCATAGTGAGCAAGACGACAGGGAAGAGGAGTAAATACCACGTCGGATGCAGATTGACTCCTTGCACGACATAGATGATATAAACGGCAATGAAAGTAAAGAGTTGCAGGGAGAAACGAAAGAGTCTCGACACAACAATAGAAACCGGCGAAACGAGCCTCGGGAAATAGACTTTTCCGAACAAGTTGGCATTCTTCTGAAAGGTTCCCGCCACATCGGTCAAACACGTTGAGAAATACTCCCAGAGACAAATACCACTAAGGTAAAAAACGGGTTGAGGAATTCCCGCATCCGGTTCTATACCAGCAATTTTGCCAAACACGACAATATACATGAACATCGTAAACAGCGGTGAGATGAAATACCATCCCATGCCAAAAATTGTCTGTTTGTATTGTACCGTAATGTCCCGTTTGATAAAAAGCCAGATTAGGTACTTTTTCTGCCACAACTCACGCAACCCAATTCCCTTGGCAAAGGAATCAGGGGTAATCACTGTATTGAAATATGTATCTTGGTTTTTTGCCATCACACCGTATCCATAAAGGACTTTTGAACTTTGTTAAACAACATTAGACCAAATATAAGCAGAATAATCGTGAACCCCACGCTATACGCCAGCCAAATCCAAGAGAATTGTCCTTGACCGAGGATGGAATATTTGATAGCTTCAACAACCGGGGTAACCGGATTAAGAGACATAGCGAGATGCAGTTTGGGGTTAGTAACCATGCTAAGCGGATAAATAACCGGGGTGACATAGACCCAAAGGGAAATAATCTTCGCCAACATGATCTGCAGGTCTCTATATTTGGTGGTCAAAGAGGAGAAAATCATCCCGAACCCAACCGCCATCATCGCCAGAATAAGAATCATCAAAGGTAGCAAAACGATCTGCCAATGTATGACCAGTTCAGTTCCTGTCGCGACGTAATAGATATAAAACGCAGCAAAGATAAGTATCTGAATAGCAAAGCTTAACAGGTTAGTAGTAACAGCGACCAAAGGCATAATAATCCGAGGGAAATAGACCTTCCCGAAAATATCTGCATTGGTGACAAAGGAATTGGAAGTGGCGCTGACACAACTGGCAAAATATCCCCAAACGGAAATACCAAGCAGATAGAACAGTATCGGAGGCACTCCATCCGTAGGAATCCCTGCAATTCCCCCAAAGACCGTCACATAGACAATAACGGACAAAACGGGTGTAATAATGAACCATAACGGTCCGAGAATCGTCTGCTTGTACGCCGTACGGAAATTACGGTCCACAAAGAGCAGGAACATGTCCCTGTAGCGCCATATTTCTTTCCAGTCCACCGCCAGAAGTCTGTCTTTTGGCGTGATAGTAATGTCATATTTTTCTTCTTTCATTCTCCTGAAAATCTGTTTTTCTTACCATAAACGACCCATTTATCGAGTGCAATGAGCACTGCAGGTACTACCGTGAGCGTGAGAACAATCGCCATGAATGCGCCAACAGCAATGCACCCGACAATATTGCTAATCATCAAATCGTCCACAAACAAAGCCATCGCTCCGGGTCCGATAACCATAATGAGTCCGGACGTAAGGATCGTACGAATGGATCCTCTGTACGCCGCACAAACGGCGTCAACGGGCAGCATCGTTTTTCTGGACTCACGGTAATAGTTAGCAAATAATATACCATAGTCAATAGTAGCTCCCATGAGAATAGCCTGTACAATAAGGTATGCGAGATAGAGCATCTGACCAGAGAAAAGTCCAGCCACGACCACATTGACATAGACCGCAGTCATAACCGTAACCACCAGAATAGTGGGCACGATAACGGAGCGGAACGTAAGCGCCACGATGAGGAAGATAGCCACAATAGTGAGCAAAGAAACGATGTTGATTTCATGGTCAAAGCCTCCTCTCATCTCGGCATACATGACCGATTCCCCCACATAGAAATGCTCATGAGGCAATCGTGCATCCGCGAGTGCTGTCAACGTATCCACGAAGTCATATGTGGTTCTTGACTCCGCCGGCAAGGTTGAAAGCACAACCAACAGCGAATGATTATCCTTACGGAGCTGTCCGAGCGCATCCTGAATCTGTGCGTTAACCGTAGCAGCTTGTTGCCGAATGGTATCGGGCAAAATATCCGCCAGACGCTCATCAAACACCAAGGTGTCGCACAAGAACGCCAATAGTGGTTCAAAGCCCAGACGAAGGGTGTCGGAACGACTATTTACGGAATAGTAATAGTCATACAAAAGGGACATCATCGATGGCGTGATGGATTCCGCTTTGATATTGGACAGAGACATCAATCGTTCAAGTTTGGCAGCCATCTGCTCCGGTGTATAAGTCTTCCCTCCAAAGACCAATTCCGTAAACAACTCCGCTTGCAAATCTTCTCGGCTAGGTTCTCTCGGTTTGTCCACTATCGGTTCTTGAGGTTTCTCGACGGGGATGGCTATTTCGGCTCGGGTAGTGTCCGTACTATGAAGTGAATGCTGGACATCAGCAATCGCATTCACGATCTGCTCTACATTCAATTCGCCAGGAGGCGTAACAGAGACCTGATTATCCGTCTTTTTAGGAGGATATGCGATTGCCATCAGTTCATCGTCAGTAAAGCCATCAATACCAAAGGCACGAAGCAGAATATTGAGATCAGCAGGCGTAAGCGACGCTCTGGCTTCCGCGAGATCCATGAGATGCGCCCGTTGCGAAAGGAGTGTGCGTTGCTCTTCGGAAATCATAGCAGCCAATGCTTTGCGTTTGAACAAATCGTCCACGAGTAAATGCACATACTCCAATGGTGTCATTTTCCGCGCTTTGGTAGGAGAATAACTAAATACGAGTTTTGTCTGGATATATGTAGAACCAATGAAGACCGCCATTTCCGGAACGGACATCGGTAAACGGAGAGCAGCAGTGTCCGTCAACTTGTGCATTTCGACCGTGACAGCAGAAGTTTGCAGCTCATTGAGACGAGCGATAAAGGGAACGACAGGAATCTTGTCAATCTCAAGCGAGGGTATTTCGAGGCTATCTATATCGGTTATCGGCGATTGATTATTAGGGAGCGGCGCAATCGTCTCTCGAGTCAACACAATCGTATCCGGCAGGAGTTCCGGTATAGTCTCTTGCGTTTCGGGATTATTCTGAATATTGGAATTACTCTGTTGTTCCGCGACCGGAGCGACATCAAGCATCGATTGTAGCGATTCAATCTGTGTCTTCATTCTATCATCGAGATAAGATTCGAAGAGTGGATTGGACGCCACATGCGAATGTAGGAAACGCGCCAAGTCAGGGAAAGCCAATTGGGGTTCAACAGAATCTTTTGATTGCATATAATAGACAATGCTAACCATTTCCGGATCAATCATGTCCAGAACATCCGCAGGCACAACCGTTCCCTCCGGTATCATATCTTTGAAATCCGTGAGCAATGAGCGTACATGGTTGGTCATTTCCTCGGGTGTGAGAGGCCGACTCATCAGCGTGGGATATGAGATGACAGACATTATTCCCGGTTGCTCCAACAGTTTGTCCACGAGTCCATAAACCGAATCTTCGTCCTGTGTGTTATAAACGAGGACAAACGGATTTGGGGATGGGAACACCTTCTCTATCTGCGATTCCGCTTCGGCAGAGAAGAAGATCGTAGTGTGCCTTGAGAACATCCAAGAGGCGAAGAACAGCAACACCGCTCCGACCGCCATCGGCAATTTATGGGCAGCGACGAAGCGAGCCAATCTATCCGTAGAAGGCACATATGCAGCTTTGGTGGTTTTGTTTATCGCACGGCGGAACAACATCATCAAAGAAGGCATTACGGTAAACGTGCAAATAAGCGAACAGACGACTCCTTTGGCGAGCACTACTCCCATGTCTGTTCCTATTTTGAGTCTCATGAAACAGAGCATAAGGAGTCCTACAACCGTTGTAAAAGCGGATGAGAGAATAGAAGGCGCCGCTTTCTTAACGGCATTATTCGCCGCCAAGACAGAGGATTCCCTGTCAGTTCGGTCATCCTGCTCTTGTTTGTAACGGTTGAGCAAGACGATGCAATAATCCAAGGAGAGAACCGCCTGCAGAATAGGTCCGATGAAATTAGTGGTAATAGAGACCTCTCCGAGTAGTACATTTGTCCCCACATTGAGGATAATAGCCAAACCGGCAGTAAGAAGAATAATCACGGGCTCAAACCATGATTGCGCCATCACGAACAGCACGACCATAATGAGAATCGCAGCAATAATGATGACAGAGACAGGCGGCGTAGCTCCATCCTGACTTGTTTCGACCACACAGTTCCCTCCAAAACGGTTGCTAATCTGCTTACCGAGTGCTTTCTGGTTGATGTGCTTAGGGACATCCAAATCAAAGACAGTGTGCGTACTATCCTCATTGTAACGACAGGTAACGCCTCTGACATCGGGATAACCGGAAAGTAGCGTACGAATACCGGGTACTTCGTTCGGGCGCATACCTTCGAACATGACATGCACGTCCGACCCGGACATTTGTGTAGAAGCGCCAAACTCATCCGTAATAATCTGCAGTCCTCTTTTCATCTGAGAATCGTCGGGCAGATATTTGCTCATGTCATTATTGACTTTCACATGGAAAATCAGCACTCCGGCGACAATCGTCAGAGCTAATGTGGCAAGAAACAATATATAATGAGTTCTGCGCTTCAAGTTTATTCCGTTCTTTTCTGATTATTCAAAAGATCCCATTTGCAAGAAAGCCACTTCCTTCGGAGTAAGGAAACGATATTTGCCTCGTCCTACATTTTTCTTAGTCAAGCCGGCGAAGGACACACGGTCAAGATTAACCACTTTGTAGCCCACTTTCTCGAATATACGTCTAACGACACGGTTTTGTCCCGAATGGATTTCGAGACCGATATGTTTGCGGTCGGCTTTAGGGAACTCCAGGGCATCCGGAATAATCCGTTCGTCATCGAGAACGATTCCAGAGCGAATAATAGCCTCATCCACTTCGTCCAATTCACGATCGAGAGTCACGGCATACACTTTCTTTTTATGGTATTTCGGGTGAGTCAGGCGCGCTGCCAGATCGCCATCGTTAGTCAGTAGCAGCACACCAGTGGTGTTACGATCGAGACGTCCAACCGGATAAATACGCTCCGGACAGGCATTACGGACGATGTCAATCACCGTATGACGTTCCTCCGGGTCATCGGTAGTCGTTACGGTATTCTTGGGCTTATTGAGCAGAATATATACTTTCTTTTCTCGCCGTACCGGTTGGTTATGGAAACGAATATCGTCGGTAGGAAGGACTTTGGTGCCTAACGAATCCGCCACTACTCCATTGACCGTAATGACTCCAGCCTGAATAAAATCATCAGCCTCTCGACGCGAACATATACCTGCATTAGCAAGATATTTGTTAAGGCGAATGGGCTTGGTCGGGTCTTCGTACTGTTCCTTATAAACCTGCTGTTTATGAGCAGAATAGAGTCCGTTGTTACGTTTCGGTTTCCCTCCAAAGTTTCTTGCGGGACGACGATTGTCATGGTCAGTATGGAAACCAGCCGGACGCTCTTGTCGTTCGCCACCGAATCCCGCGGGACGCTGGCGGAAATCCCCTTCCCTTTTAAATCTCGGTCTAGCCGCAACCGGCTCCCCTTCTCTACGGAAACGCGGACGCGGTCTGCGTTCCCCTTCATTGTTTGAATTGTTAAAATTGTTGTACATTTTTTTTGACTAGCGTTTAAACGATTTACGATTAATTTGTACGGGGTAACTCTCTCGAGTTACGTGCGTGCGTCACGCACGCGCAACACATAAGTTTAGAGGCAAGAGGAAAACCCTCCGGCCTCTATTCCATTGCTTTTAGCCATGCTTAAGCTTCAGCTTGCTCGACAGCCAGTTTACCACGATAGTAGCCACAACTTGGGCAGACAGTGTGATAAATGTGAAGTGCGCCGCAATTCGGGCAAGTAGCCAACGTAGGAGCCTTCACAACGTCATGAGTACGACGTTTAGCTTGTCTGGTGTGTGATTGTCTTCTTTTAGGATGTGCCATAATTATTTATAATTTAAGTATTTACAATTTATTCATTTATCTCATCGGGTTCCGGCTCGTCACAAAGGTGGTTTTGGAGGAGAAGGTCCATTTGCGGGTTGCATCCACCAGGTTGGTGACAGTGAACGAGCGGAATATTGATAGCAACTATTTCATAAGCGAGCCAAGTTAAATCTACCATTTGTTTATTTAGCATTTGGTCATTTAGTTCTTCATCATCAGACCAAATCTCTTGCTCGTCATCAATTTCAAGGGCCACAGGTTCGAGACATCTGTCGCACACAACATCTACAGTTCCATGAACTGCGATGGAGAGCGAAAAATCATCCTCGCGGAGATTAAGTGTCACATCAGCCGCCACTTTGCCTGTCAGAATTTCGGACTTTTCAAGGGACTCAAAGAAATCTCTATCCAACTGAATATCAAACCGATGTGTACCTAAAGGCAAACGAGAAAGGTCGATAATATAGTGGTTTTGTTCGCTCATAGACACAAAATCGGGTGCAAAGTTACTGCTTTTTTTTGAAATATGCAAATATTTGGCTCATTTTTTGCATTTTTTTCATAAGTGTCCGCTAAAAAACAAGCGCATGCATAAACAACAATCCATATATATTTGCCTCGGAAACAAGAGTTAAAGGCAAGTGAAAGATCGACTAACTATCGAGTAAAGTCTAGGATTGTCAGGTAAAACTCTCGTTCATATCTCGTTCGAATAATCTCGTTCTTATCTCGTTCGAATAATCTCGTTCTTATCTCGCACAAAGTTCGTTCGAAGCTTTGAAAAGTGAGGTTATGGATATGAGGCGTTAGCAGGATTCGAACTGCTTGAGGAATCGGACGTCGTTTTCGGAGAAGAGACGTAAGTCCTTGACGCGGTATTTGAGGTTGGTAATGCGTTCAACTCCCATACCGAAGGCAAATCCGGAATATAGTTTAGAGTCAATACCGCAAGCTTCGAGGACGTTGGGATCGACCATACCGCAGCCGAGAATCTCCACCCATCCGGTTCCTTTACAGAACGAACATCCTTTGCCACCGCAAATATTACAAGAGATGTCCATTTCGGCAGATGGTTCTGTGAAGGGGAAGTATGATGGTCTAAGCCGAATCTTGGTGTCGGCACCAAACATCTCCTTGGAGAAATAGAGCAATGCTTCTCTGAGGTCGGCGAAACTGACATTTTTGTCAATATATAGTCCTTCAACCTGATGGAAGAAACAATGCGCACGTGCAGAGATGGCTTCGTTACGATAAACCCTTCCGGGGCAGAGGACGCGAATAGGCGGTTTTTGGCTGGTCATGACGCGCGTTTGAACAGAAGAAGTATGTGAGCGCAGTAGTACATCGGTCGGTTTCTGAACTCCAATCTCTTTTTCAATAAAGAAGGTGTCCTGCATGTCACGCGCGGGATGCTCAGGCGCGAAATTGAGCATGCCATAGACGTGCTTGTCATCCTCCACCTCCGGTCCCTCGGCAACGGTAAAACCTATACGTGAGAAGATGTCAATTATCTCCTCGCGCACGAGCGAGAGCGGATGACGCGTGCCTAATGTAATAGGATCGGGCGTGCGCGTTAAATCCAATTTGTCATTGGATTGTTGACATTTTTCATTAATTTGCTCACGCAGGTCACTGATGCGTGTTTCAGCCTGCTGACGAAGTTGGTTAAGGAGTTGTCCGAGCTCACGTTTCTGATCGTTGGGAACATTCCGAAACTCATTAAACAAGGCCGTTATTTCTCCCTTTTTACTTAAGTATTTAATACGCAAAGCTTCCAGTTCTTCCGCGTTAGCGGCTTTCAAATCACCGACTTGTTCAAGCAGTTTTTTTATGTCGTCTTTCAATGCCATAATACTATGTAGTTAATTGTCATTTGTCCAAAATCGAGTGCAAAGGTAGTAATAATTTTTGAAATATGCAAATTTATTTGCTTATATTGTTTTTTTTTCGTATCTTTGCGGAGAATTTGTATATGAAAGCGACGTTAGAGTACATAGAAAGGCGTTTTAAAGAGTACAATGCTCTATATTTTGGCGGCAGTCTACCTCCTGTGTCCATCAAACTTAGTCACGCGAAAGGATTCTTGGGAAAGTTGAGTTACCAACGTTGTAAGCACGGATTATTCGGTCGGTATAGGAACGAGTGTTTTGTGCTTCGCATCAACGTTCGGATAGATTTGCCGGAGGAGTTGGTAGAAGACACCATTCTGCATGAGATGATTCATTACTATATAGCCGTTAATCAGCTTGTTGACAGCAGCAGTCACGGTAAGATTTTTCGTCAAGAGATGGAACGCATCAACCGAGAAGGCGGTCGTCACATCACTCTGTCACACAAGTTAAATGAAGAACAGCAATCACAGGCACATGTACATAAAAGTCGCGTAGTGGCAGTAGTTCATTTTACTGACGCAAGGACAGGCATCAAAGTCGTTCCCAGCCAACAGCGACATATACTCTATTGGCATCAGACATCGCAACGGCGCTTTCCGATTCGTTCCATCGAATGGTATTATACAAACGATGAGTATTTTGCCAAATACCCATCGTCCGTTGCGATGAAGATTTTCCTTGTTCCATCCCCCACAGTTTTGCCTTTGAGCGATGCCAAGAAAATCATCATAGAGGGTTCACGTGTTTACGTGAGTGATTAGGATTCAGAAATTTGTTATTCGAGGAAGTAATCCACGGTAGTAACAACGCGAACATGCTTCACCCAAGGTTGGTATGCATCGTCCTCAATCGAGAACTGTCCTTGGTTAGCTCGTCTGATAGAGCCGAGCGAGCATTGTGCATCATCAGCAAATTTCTGTGCGACAGCACGCGCGTTCCGCGTAGCCTCCTCAATCATGAGCGGTTTGAGTTCGGGCAGTCCGTTAAACTGATAATCAACACTCCACTCTCCTCCTTCGACGATAATACCTTCTTTGAGGAGTTCGGACTCTTTTCCCACACTCTTTACGACCAGTTGCACTTTGTTCGTCGAAACGATGAGTTTCGTGCGGAGCGTATAGTGATACTCAGGACGATGGTCACTGTAATACGCCCAGTTATCCGTTACATCAATAGGTCCCTGTCGAATATCTCCCTCTTCAAATCCGAGGTCGACCAGATGTTTTTTCACACGATTAGTCACTTGTTCGAGACGCTCGTAGAGAGAAGGCAAATCCTGCCCTTTCCATCCATACGAAAGCGGCCAAACGACATAATCACTCTCCACCTCCCGTGTGCTGAGTCCTTTGACCGTAACGGCACGATCCTTGTTAGCGAACTGGTTAATACCCAAGTAAATGAACATGCCACCGAGGCATAATCCGAGTGCGACTAAAGCACCCGCAAAAACATTGTTTTTCATCATTTATCGTATTTTGTTTGGTTGTTATTTATCGTGTTTATGCTCATAAACGGCTTCCTCCACGTTGATTATATAGTCCGCCATTTTCTCCAGTTCAAGGATTATATCCATATAGTTAACTCCTACACTATAATCATATTTTTTATCGGTAATGTCCTGCATATTCCGATTTTTGAGTTCGTCTCGGAAGTTATTAATTTCGTTTTCCATGTTCGTCATTTGGTGGAACTCGTCCTCTGAGATGTTGCCCCTTTCGAGCGCTTCTACCATTCGTGCTTCCGCTCCGTTCACCAGATAAAGCATCATCTCGACGTTCTTATCCTGCTCTTCGGTATATTGGACGTTGCTCTCGTGTTTATGGCGAATATAGCGCGAGAGGTTATAATTAGCATCTCCGACCGACTCCAATTCGCTGACAATACGTAACATTTTGTGCACTTCGTGCTTGGATTGATCGGAGAGTCGTCCATCAGCCACCTGATTGAGGTAAGAAGCAATTTCGTACTCCATTCGGTCACATATGCCTTCGTATTTCTCGATTCGCGAGAATATTTTCGTGAACTGAGCTCCATCGTTTTCGTAATAGAGGTCGTGAATCATCCCGACCATCCTCTGCGTGCGCACGGCAAAGACATGCACTTCTTTCCAAGCCTGCAAGATAGAGAGTTCGGAAGTGGACATAAGTCCACCGGAGATGAAGCGCAGCTGGCTATCCGTGTCTTTCTGTTCGGGTTTGGAGGGAAGGATCCAAATGACAAGTTTCTCCATCCATTTGATAAACCCAATAAGAATACATGTATTGATGACATTGAAAAGCGTGTGGAAAGTAGCCAAAATAGCGCTCAGTTTCTCAGGAGCCAAACCATCTTCGGGTCTCACACCGGGCTCGAAAGGAACGCCCCATAAACGGCAGACCATGCCGACGAAAGGCCGGAAGACACATAGCACCCAGATGACGCCGAAGAGGTTGAAGACCAAGTGCGCCATGGCAGCACGGCGCGCCTGAACGGAAGCGGACAGGGCTACTATATTTGAAGTAATAGTCGTACCAATATTCTCGCCAAGGACAAGTGAAATACCCATGTCAATCGGTAGAACTCCCACCGAACAGAGAGTCATGGTGATTGCCATAATAGCCGCCGAGGATTGCACGGCAAAGGTCAAAATGCCACCCACCAAAAGATAGAGGAAATAACTGCCATAGCCCCAACTGGAAGTCGAGTCAAAGAAATTACGAACCGCATCAATCTCGTCCAGTATCATCTCTGTGGCGTTGATTTTGAGCGTAGTCAACCCCAAAAGCATCAATGCGAGTCCAATGAGGAAATCTCCGAGGTTGGCGTTT
This sequence comes from uncultured Bacteroidales bacterium, assembly GCA_900319995.1. Classification (GTDB taxonomy): domain Bacteria; phylum Bacteroidota; class Bacteroidia; order Bacteroidales; family Paludibacteraceae; genus Colicola. Next base: position 6,409 of record ONQO01000030.1, on the reverse strand, counting down.
TTCTTGGTATAAATAAGGGCGACGGCCAGCACGATAGTGGCATAGACGACCAGCCTCATGTCGAATGAAGCGCCTCCTAACACCATGATCCAAGCGGTAAAGGTTGTTCCGATGTTCGCGCCCATAATAACGGAAATAGCCTGCACAAGGCTTAGGATCCCCGCCGAAACGAAGCTAACGGTCATGACCGTAGTCGCCGTGGATGATTGCACCGCCGCGGTAATGAATGCTCCAGTAAGGACTCCAGTGAACCGGTTGGTAGTCATCGTGCCGAGCACGTTACTCAACTTGCTACCTGCCATCTTCTGCAGGCCTTCACTCATCACCTTCATACCGTACATCAACATTGCCACGGATCCGAGCAGTGTGATGATTTGTAAAGCTAATTCCATAGTGTTTGCTTTTGGAAACTCAAATTTGAGCGCAAAATTACAAAAAAAAAATGACATACGCAAGAGCTTATGTCACTTTTCGAGAAATTAGTGTTAATTTTGTGCTAAGCGAGGCCATTTACCGGCAGTAAAAGTGATGGTAAAGGCTAAAGGAGGTGCATTAGAAACTTTTCATGACGCCGAACTTCAGTCCGTAAAGTCCCGGAGTGAACTGGTTGGCAATCAGGTTTCTGAGTTTGCCTGAGAAGATGATAACATCATTGGTATATTCGCGTGAGGGTGCATTCCCTTCCTTTTCATAAAACCTCGTAGAGCCACTATACCCAAAACTCATGATAGAGAAGAAGACCTGAAAGGTGCTTTTTTTGTTAAACTGATAGGTAATGACAGGAGAAACCTGCACTCCATAATTAACGGTATATTTGAGATTGTCATAGTTAGTGCCGGAAGGATTCCCGCTCATGACGCGCGGAAACTCCATGCCGGTATAAAGATGCGCTTCGAGCCAAATCCCCACTTTTTCGTTGAAGAGAGTCTTCATGCGGTAGCGCATATAGGGCGTTACATCCCATGATCCCATCATCACTCTCATCTGGTTCTTCTGAATAGTTCCATCCAAAGCCTCATATGATTCTGTCAGATAGGCGTCTTGATAACTGCCGCCAATTCGCATGCCGAGATAGACTCTCTCTTTGAGTCTCCATCCGAGTTCCGGCGTGACACTGATAGACCATCCATTCTCTTTGGTGTCCGCTTTCGAATCATGGTGAAAATAGATGTCGAAATTATAGCCGTAATAGAGTTTCTTTTTCCACAAAGGAATGTCTTGCACCTTTTTTTCGACTGCACTACTATCCTGCTGCTCCACGTTCACATTGTTTTCAGCGTCTTGCGCCATAAGAGAGCAACACGTCACAAACGCCAATAGTACAAACAAAGAAATCCTATTCATCGTATTCAAATTTATGGTTTTACAAGCGCCTTATTGGCAAAGCCGTCAATATACATCTCAAGCGGTTTATCCAAGCGAACATGACGTACCAAATCCGTTTCTTCGACAGCAGGCAAGTTGTCAAGGAAAGCGAAATCATAGATGTCCGTTGGTCTTGCCCAAGGGTCGATATTCATATACCCGACATTAAAAGAAGTCATATTCTGGAAGAAATGGGATCCTTGTGAAGGTTCGATTCTAAAGTTCTCCAAACTGCACTCTGCGATGGCTTTCGCCTCGCTTATGTCGCTCCATTGCACGGGAACACCGAGAGTCGGGATCTGCGAGCCCCATCGTCCGAAACCGATGAGCAAATATTGCCGTTTGTCGAGACGCATGGCATTGTTCCAGAGACGAATAGTGTCCGCCATTTCGCGCGTACGCAACACATCAAAGGAATCCTTTTTGAGATAGATTATATCGCGCACATCGTCAATCTGTCCGATGCCGAGGGCATTGCCGGAACGTAGAAAAGCGCCGTTTTCATCGATGGTTTCCCAATCGACTTTTGCATTGAGCGAATCGGCAGAGATAGGCCGTATTTGGAGCACATGGAAGATTTGCGGATCATGTTCGAGGTTGACCGCAAACTCAATCTCCACGGGACATTTGATTTCCTCTTGCGCCATTTCCAACAAGTGCTTCACTATTTCCGCCAGAGGGAATGTATTGAACTTCAGTTGTGGTGCAAAGGTGACGATGCGCGGACCATCGGGATAGCAGGAATCGACGATGCGCATGTTCTCGCGGTCGTAGGTAGAGGCGATCATTTTGAGGCTTTCAAATTGTCCACATTCGTGGATAGGGATGCGCTCAAGATTAATGGCATCGTCAATGGAAGTCTTGAATTTCTCCGGGTTGAGCGATAGAGCCAACATGGATTGCTGTGTCTCCCGCATCGCCAAATCGACCGTAGAGGTTTGTAAGACGTTCTTCGGGTATTTGGGTGAGAAACGGAGCACTTGTTCGCCATCGACCACGGCTTTGCCAAGTCCGTAAGCGATCTTCACAATACCATCTTCTGGTTTCTCTTTTCCCACGGGATAGAAATTGATGCTTCGTGCAACGCCGGAGATAACCGGGAAATAGTAATTTCCTTCGGTTTCACCGCATACTTCCTGCAGGACGATAGCCATCTTTTCTTCGGAAGGCACATTGCCAGTGGAGATGATGTAGCCACGTGAAGCGGCGAAATAGACGGAAGCATAAACCGATTTGATAGCCTTGGAGAGCATTCTGAGTTGCTGGTCTTCATTCTCCGTGTGCGGGATCATGTACGTGCTATAGACTCCTGCAAATGGCTGATAATATGAATCTTCCAGTTTGGAGGAGGAACGTATAGCTAACGGTCTGTTGGTAACACGGATGAAATGGCGCAAGGCATCGTGCAACTCCATCGGTAACATGGCCGCCACAAATTCCGAGAGCAGTTCTTCATCGGTCAAGTCCGAATTGATGACGTATTGAAGTCCATTGTCATGGATGAATTGGTCGAACCAATCGGTAGTGAGCACCATTGTTCTGGGCACAAAAATCCGTATATTCTCCCAACGGTCGTAAAGGTCGTTTTTCTGTAACACATGGTTAAGGAAAGCGAGCCCTCTCCCCTTACCTCCCATGGCACCATTCCCGCAACGCGAGAACCAGATTGTATTGTTATACGTTTCCGGCGCGTATTTGGCCACCACGCCGAGTGCCTGGTTGATACGGTAGTCGTGAATGAGACGGATATTGGTCTGCCGGATGTTTTCTATGTCCGTTTCGTCCTGTATCTTGAGCGCGCTCACGGGTCTTCCTACCGAGAAGAGCCCTCGTGCAAAGAGCCATTTGGAGAGATAGTTATTATCACTCAGACGCCTGAAAGCAGCCGGTGAAATCGAGGAAATGATGCGTTCGAAGCCCTCCAAATCGGAAGCACGGGCAATCTCTTTTCCGGTTCGCGGGTCACGAGCAATAAAGTCACCGAAACCGAACTCCTGCTCAATGTAATCGCTCACATCCTGCGAGAGTGTTTTGGATTTCTTGACCACAAAGCCAACGTTCAGTTTGCGCGCAGTATTGCGCATGGACTCCTGCGAAGATTGCATGAGGAACGGCATTGTGGGGTTATTTTCCCGGATTAAGCGGCATAAATCAACGCCGGCGTCGAGTTTTTCCATAGAGGATGGTTCGCCTTTATGGATCACAAATCCCACATCGGAGATGACGCCTATCATGTTCGAGCCGAAACGGTTGTACAGTTCCACCGCCTCGTCGTAACAAGTAGCCATGAGCACTTTGGGTCTTGCCCGTTTACGAAGCAACTGCTGTTTCTCGTTGAGCGCATCGCGGATAGCAATGGAGTTCTGGTGCAGAACCAGTTTGTAGAGAAGCGGCAGGTACGTGGAGTAATAACGCACGGAATCTTCCACCAAGAGAATTGCGCGGACACCTTCTTCGAGGATGTCGTGCTCCGCATTCAGGCGGTCCTCTATCAGTTTGATAATCGCAATAATGAGGTCGGTTGAGTTATTCCAGTTGAAGAGGTAATCGATATTTGATTTGTCCTGCTGCTCAACCCGCCTATACACCTCTTTACTAAACGACGATAGCACCACAATGGGACATTCCGGCAAGCGCTTTTTAGCTTCTGCGGCAAAATCCCATACATCGTTTCCACCGGCGCTATACACGACGAGAATAAGATCGAAAGAGTAATCCTTTTTGATTAGTACCAACGCCTCGTCCGTAGTCTCGGCACGCGTGATAGACGGCGGATTAGAGAGGTTCAGTTCGGCATATTCCTGCGCAATCTGCACGTCAATACGCCCGTCCTCCTCGAGTGCAAAACTATCATAGTTGTTGCACACAAGGAGTATTCGTTTGACGCGTTTCTCCATTAAGGATGTGTAGTTATTCACCTGCATATTCTTTCGATTTTCCACCTACTCGTTTACGTCTCGTTTTCGTCTCGTTTTCGTCTCGTTTTCGTGTTCAACAGCGAAATACCTGCTGTTTATCAGACTAACCCCTGCTCCACCATCGCGTTGGCTACTTTCATGAAACCGGCGATGTTGGCACCTTTGACGTAATTGATATAGGGTTTGCCATCAGGACCGAGGTTGTTTTCTTCAGTTCCGTATTTGAGACACGCCGCGTGTATGTCCGCCATGATTGTGCGAAGACGCTGGTCCACTTCTTCGGCGGTCCATTTGAGACGCATCGAGTTCTGGGTCATTTCAAGGCCGGATGTAGCTACACCACCGGCATTGGATGCTTTGCCCGGGCTGTAGAGGATCTTAGCGGCTTGGAAGATAGCAATCGCTTCCGGAGTGGAAGGCATGTTGGCACCTTCTGTGACGCAGAAACAGCCGTTGTTAATCAGGTTCTCGGCATCGGCTTTCTCTATTTCGTTCTGGGTTGCGCACGGCATAGCGATGTCACAGGGAATACGCCACGGGCGTTCGTTCTCGAAATATTTCGCCTGGGGGTATTTGGAAACGTACTCTTTGATTCGTCCGCGGCGAACGTTTTTGAGTTCAAAAATATAGGCGAGTTTCTCTTCGTTGAGTCCTTCTTCGTCGTAAATAAATCCGTTGGAATCGGACATAGTGAGCACTTTGGCGCCGAGCCGCATGGCTTTCTGCGCAGCGAATTGTGCCACGTTTCCTGCTCCGGAGATGCAGACACGCTTTCCATCGAAGTTCTCTCCGCGCGTAGCCAACATAGCCTCAGCGAAATAACAAGCTCCGTAACCGGTAGCTTCGGGACGCATAAGCGACCCACCCCACATCTGACCTTTTCCGGTCAGCGTGCCCGTGAACTCGTCGCGGAGACGCTTGTACTGTCCGAACATATAGCCGATCTCGCGTCCGCCGACGCCGATGTCACCGGCAGGAACGTCTGTGTCCGCTCCGATATGACGCTGGAGTTCGGTCATGAACGATTGACAGAAACGCATCACTTCGGCGTCCGATTTGCCGCGCGGCGAGAAGTCCGATCCGCCCTTTGCTCCGCCCATCGGCAGCGTTGTGAGTGCGTTTTTGAAGGTCTGCTCGAACGCAAGGAACTTCATGATAGAGAGGTTCACAGAGGCATGGAAACGAATACCGCCTTTGTACGGACCGATGGCCGAGTTCATTTGTACACGGAAACCGCGGTTGATTTGCACTTCTCCCTGATCGTCCATCCACGGCACACGGAACATGATGACACGTTCCGGTTCCACAATGCGTTCCATCACCTTCTGCTCGCGCAGGTAAGGGTATGCCATGATCATCGGAGCAACCGATTCTACTACTTCTTTTACCGCCTGGTGAAACTCGTTCTCACCGGGGTTTTTCTTAATGAGGTCCGCCATGAAAGCGTCCACATAGGCTTGTGTTTGTTTGTCCATTGTTGTACCTTAATTTAAATGTGCGTAAATTCACCTTTTCCGGCAAATTAAAAACCGGCTGCAAAAGTACAAAAAAAATCTCATATACACAAGCACGCGAACATTTTTTATAAAAAAATTTGCGTATATAAAAAAAAAGTATTACCTTTGCAGCGAAAATGGGTACTATGCGCCAATTGGCACATAGAGACAAGTAAGAACATAACATCAATCATATATGGAAAATTTAAGCGAACAAGAAATTGTACGGCGTCAGAGTTTGCAGACGATGCGCGACATGGGCATCGATCCCTATCCTGCTGCCGAGTATGTAGTAACGGGTTATTCAACCGACATCAAAGCGGGTTTTGTGGATGACCAAGCCGCACTCCAACCCAGCCCCGCAGGAATGGAAAATGAGCCATGCGGAGTGAAAGAGTGGCACACGGGCGACACCGTGCGTATTGCCGGACGTCTGATGTCGAAACGCATCATGGGAAAGGCTTCTTTCATTGAGATTCAGGACTCGAAGGGACGTATCCAGGTGTATGTGTCGAGAGATGATATCCAAGCGCCTGTAGCCGAAGGCGAGCAGCCGACGACCGTTGAACAGCAGATGTACAATGTGGTTTTCAAGAAACTGTTAGATATCGGCGATTTCATCGGCATTGA
>ONQO01000059.1 GCA_900319995.1 uncultured Bacteroidales bacterium | reverse complement strand
TCTTCGAAGCCTTCGGATAGTCGGTCAGGAAGAGGATGTCGAACGGCTCGTAGTTCAGTTTGTTGAACTCGGCATAACCGTTTACCGGTGTTACGATATAGTTCTCTTTCAGTCGGGTATAGAGTACCCATTCCTGTGTCTTATCAAACGACGTATTGCCCGTCTGTACACAAAGGTCAGCCTTGTTGTAACCGGTAAGAAAGTCTCCGCCTACAACCAGATTGCTTGTCTTACGTGTACCGTCGCCGCTTGCACCGGAACAGATGAGTGCCAACGTCGGTGTCTCATCAATCACATAGATAGTAATCGTGTTCTTGTAAATCGAACTTACATTGCCTTCGCAATCCACCGCAGAACAGGTCAGTACCAACTCGTCGTCTTCTTCGTACTTGCCGTACATTTTGTTCAGATCCAGCAATACGGTATCCGCACTCATCACAAACGCATTCGAGTTCGTTACATCCGTAGCAGCGCCTCCGTTACGGGACAACTCCATCTTGAAGTGCTTGCCTTCCAACGTCGTTCCGGCGTTCTTAACCGCGAACAGGTGGCGGAAACGCATGATGGATGTCTCTGCATAAACCTTATCCACATGGTAGTACTGGAACGGTGTCAGACGCTCTACTTCCGGTTCCGCGCTTTCACTCGTAACAGTCGCCTTGTTGCTTGACGGGCTCACGCAACCGCCTACACTTGTGCGCTCCACGGAATAAACACCTGTCAGCGAAACTGTATAGGTGCGGTCTGTAGCACCGCTGATTGCTTCGCCGTCACGATACCACTGATAGGTTCCGTCCGAGAAGTTAGTCGTGCCGTCTTGCTTCTTCGCCTCCAAGGTGATTTCGTCGTTGCATCCGCCGATATTGGTTCCGGCGGCAGCTATTATCTTCGGTGCCTCGTCGGAGCAACTAACCGTTATCGTGTAACTGCCTTCGCTTTCGCAGTACGTTGCATCACCGGCATACGCAGCCGTGATAACCACGGTACCCGCTTTGTCTTGGAAGTTCACCGTTCCGTCATCATCTACCGTCGCAACCGTCTCATCCGACGAGGTGTAGGTGATGGTTGGCTGCGGGGAAAGGGCGACGCCGCTGGACTTGACAGTAAATGTCGGTTTGGTGAACGAATCGCCTATCTCATAAGATACACTTGACGAACTTGGATCTACGGTCGTCTTCGTACAGTTCTCATTATAGGTGAAGCAGACTTGGTGGATATATATCGTATTGCTACTTATTCCGCAATCGCCCAAACGACGACCTACACGGAACGCGTTCACATTAGCAGGCAGATTGATGACATGATCTGCATAGGCCGTTGTCATGCCCGTCAGATTCTGATCTGTCCAGTTGGCACCGCCATCCGTCGAATAACTGTATGCCGCTGTTGGCAGGTCAGAAGCATTACCTACGCAAGCATTAACCGTTGCGGTAGCGAAGTAATAACCGCTTTCCGCTGTATAGTAGATATACTTGTTATTGCTGTTGGTATGCAATTCCGCGATGCTGCCGTATGTACCGCTGCTGACGCTTCCGGTCTTGGCAAATGTGTTATGTTCGCCGCTATTACCGACTATCGCACAATCCTCTTCTATCAATGTCTGCACCGTTACCGTAATAGCGCTCGATGTCGTCGCGCCGCAACTATTCGTCGCACGGCAGAAGACGTAGTACGTACTGCCCGCTGTTTCGCCGTCATATGGCTTAAGCAGATTCTTCGATGTGCCTATTTCCGTATCTCCGGCATCCCATGTAGCATCCGCGCTCTTATACCATGTATAACTTACAGCATCTGTAGCCGATACATCGCTAATGGACAATGCCTGCGTTTCCATGATTCTGCGCGTGGTTGTGAAACTGTTGAATACAGGAGCACTCGGAACAGCGATTGTTACGGTGTTCGACGTACGTGCACAAGTCTTTGTCGCTACAAGCTGATAGTTACCCGCATGCTCTGCCGCAGCGGTTGCAACCGTATAGGAGGCATTCGTTGCACCATCAATATCCTCCCATTCGCTTGTACTTGCGTTTTGTTTCTGCCACTGGAAGGTTGCACCTGCCTCATAACCCGTGGCGGTGATGGTAATCGAACCGCCGACGCAGACAGTCGCGTTCGTTGCCGCTGCCGTCGGAGTATCATCCGTACAAGCCACTGTCGGACATAGCTTCAACGCTATAATACCCCAACTGATATTTCCGCTGGATACCAAAGTATAAGTTCCCGCGTCAAGATTATCGAACGTGAATACGCCCCACGTGCTGTTTTCCGGTGTCTCCTGACCTATCTGCGTACCGCCCTTCGACAATGTTATTGTACGGCTGCTGGAACCTTGTACCACTACATATAGCGTACCCGTATTGTCCGCAGGAACAACTATCGTTACATTACCTGTCTTCTGTCCCGTACTTCCGGTAAGCGTATAGTTGGTGCCATCAATCGAAGCTGTGTAACTTGCGCTGGATGAACCGCTCGGACAACCCGTGATATGCGTTGCCGAAGCTGCTCCTGTCGGACGGTCGGCTTCTTTCGCAAACCAGAACTCCTTGTCGCAGGAGTTGGCAGCGCTGACTACCAGTGTATATACATACTCTGCTGTGCCGCAGGAATGAGTGCCGTCACCGGTCGCTACTGCTTTATAATAATAGGTACCCGTGGCGGGCGCGCTCGCGAGCGTGTAAGAGGATGTAGTGCTCAAACAAGAACCGGTAATCGTTCCGCCTGCATTGGTACATCTGTACCACTGCCATGTAACACCTGTCGAACCGCAAGTAGCCGTGAAGATCACTTCGTCGGTCGCATACACTTTCGCTTTGCTTGCCGTTATGCTCGGCGTCTCTGTTGCAGGCGTTACCGTCAAATCCACTTCTGCACTAGCCGACTTGGAGATATATCCCGTCTTGCTGACAGTTACGGTAACAACATATGTTCCCGCCATACCTTCCGTTGCCGAACTACCCAAGTCGAACGAAGCGGTAGCTGCCAATTCGGTATCTGAGCCTTTCTTCTTCCATGAGTATGCCACATCCTCGCTTGCGCCGGTGATGGTTGCAATGTTCGTCGGCGTTGCATCCCATGCTGCAATATCGCTACCCGGACAAACGGTCTGGTTACTCAACGTTGGCAATGACGGGGTTGTACAGGATGCCATATCCTCGCAGTGTTTGATAATTGCCGATACGAAATAAGCATTGGAACCATTACCACTTTCACGTTCTATCTTCACTTTGCTGCTTACTATATCTGCTGCAATCAGTTTCCGACGGAAAGTAGTGTTGACCTTACTCGGCATACTTGCCGTATAGTCCGTTCCGGCTATTCGGTAACCCGTTGTCTTGGCACCAGAAGCTTGATTCCACATAACTATTATCAAACTATCGCCTGCTGCAAATGACTTGCCCGCTTTTGGACTCAGTTCTATATAACCGCTGGAGTTCAGTTTGATAGATTTGCTATTGGCTGTTTGGCTGCTTGCATTATATACTGTTGAGGAACCTACGTTGTCCGTTGTTGTTGTAGCGGTAGCCGCTTCCACATTTACCAATTCCTCACAACCATCTCCTTCAATCTCATCACCGACTATGGTTACAACGATATCGCCTGTCACATAAGCAGCTGGAATAGTCAATGTACCAGAACCTTGCGCCCATGTATAACCGGTTCCTGCCGTTTGCTCCACACCGCCGATAGTAACCGTAATCGTTCCCGGCAGACTATATCCGCTGCTTGCTGCAAAGACTGTCGAGAAGGCGCTTCCTTCCGTCGCTGCCCCCGTTCCCTGATTATTTCCGCTCGAATAAACTACATTCGTCAAACTAAATGTTACGTTATGAGTAACCGCTGTATTGAATACAAAAGTACCCGTATAAGGAGTAATGAGGGTGTTACCGCAAATATCAGTTACTTCGCACGCATAGTAATAGGTATTTGCGCTTGCAGGATTTGGAGTAAATGAGGTTGTTGTTGAACCCGATCCTACCGCATTAACTGCTTCGCCCACGCCTTGTCCCAGTGTGTATTGTTTCCACTGATAAGATGCAGGCTCACCCGCATTTACTGTACAAGTCAACGGATTGCCGGTGTAATTACCAACCGTATAAGTACCGTTTTCCTGACCGCCACGAGTGAGATTCAATGCTGTACAGCTATAATCATCAACTTCACCGAACAACTTTACATATTCGCCCATACGGAACTGCGTGGGAGAGCCGGAAGTCTTCCAGGCATAAACTTTCAGCGTCACATTGCCAGTCAGTACTAAACTGCTTGCGAAATTGAATGTTGCATCTGTTAGAACATTTTCGGTAGTAACAGATACAGTATTGGTACTATAATATACGTGACCGTTGTTGTCTGATAGTTGTGCCTTATAGGTTCGGTTTCCGCTACTTACATTGAGCACTTTACAAGTCACTTTCTCCGGCACTACTTTCTTTGCGCTATTGACTGTGAACGTAAAGCTTGCGGCTTTGTCAACATTACTTTCACCGGAAGCCATCACTACTTTTCCTGTAGTTCCGGTTATTCCAGTCGAAGTAGATCCCGGTTCGTCAGCCGTTGAAGCAATACTTGTTATATTTGTTCCATCTTCCGTTGTTCCGCTTTTTAACGCCCAAGCAGCTTGATCAACTTTCATCTGCCATGTTACTAATGCTGTCGGCTCTGCAGCACTGGTCGTGAAACTTGTTGTACCAAGAGCAACCCATGCGGATTTATGGTCAGCATCGCATACCGAACGTACCCATGCGTAATAGGTGGTACTTGCAGTAAGACCTGTCACTGCTTTGGTTTTGCTGGTAGAAGTTGTGGTAGCAGCTGTGCTTGCCGTCGGAGCAGTACTGCTTGTCGAATAGTAGATATCGTAACTTGCCGCATCAGCTGCATCGGTGATAGAGAATGTTGCACCCGTGCTTGTGATGCTTCCTGCGCTAAATGCCGTCGGCGCCGCAGGAGTGGTGCAACAATTAAATTGCATGGCAACCATATAACGCGAGGTACCAGTTGCATATAAGTAGTATGTTCCTGCTGTTAAATTATCCCACGTTACCTTTGATGGAGTGCTGGTACAATCCTTCGTTGTTGGTGACCCTCCTTCTTTGACGAGAGCTAACACTCCTTTACCATATACATCAAGACTTCCGGAACCGGAAAGAATGAATTTTATTGCTTTGGAAGTAGGCGTTGTACCACTCATTTGAGGAGCCATCTTGAAATAGCAGTAATTGCTATATCCTGTTCCGCTTATGGTAACTGCTGATCCCGTCTTGATTTCAACAATACCTGCATCAGCCTCTGCTGTAGATTTATCACCTCCATTTCCAACTATGAAAAATTTAGTATTGCCGGATAAACCATATGCATCATATTGCCAACTACTTGAAATTGTCTTTCCACTTGGCAACATGTCTGCTGGAGTATACAACGTATTGCACTCCAATGCGGTCAGACTTGCAGCAGCGGTCCATTTAGCCCAGTATTCTTTATTGCCGGTTGCAGTTGTAGAGATAGTTGTCACAGCAGAACCTGTCAAGCCGCTGTTGTCATACCAACCGCCAAACGTGAAACCACTCTTTGTTACATTGGTCGGCAGAGTTGCACCTGTACCGTATGTATAACTTGTCACATTGCCGGCATTAATTGTTCCGCCATTGGTATTGAGTGTGACAGTATAACTTGCCGGGCTGAATGTCGCAGCAACTACTACATCTTCTCTTAACACATGCCAACTTCTATTCTCAACCGGTGTTCCGTTGATTGTTATTGATGCTACTGTATATCCGACACCTTCTTCGGCAGTAACGCAATAATTTGCCGTGTGGGCTAAGTCGCGATTTCCGGAATTGAACGCTGCCGGTTCATTGGAGATAGTAGTATAATTGACTGTTAACGTTCCATGCGACGGAGGAGTAATAGATACATTATGCGTCAACAAGCCATTGTATTTGTCCACATTATAATACTGGCAATTGTACTCACTGTTATGCAGTGCTGTCGGCACAATCGTAACCGCACCGGAAACAGCATAGTTTTGATAATCCGTCTGCTTGGACATCTGGTAATCATTGCCAGTACCTGTCCATTGACCATTCCAGGGTTGGTAAATGGAATTTTCACCGGTCCAGCCTGTGTTATCTGCGATTGACCATGCAGCAAATCCATCCCACGCAATAGTGCTTCCCTGATATAAAGCAGCAGTTCCCGGTACAGCAGTAAACGCACTGCTTGCGTTCGAATATGTGGTGCTACCAATACGGATATACATATTCGACATCAGAGTCAAAGTATTATCAAAATAAACGGTCTGACCTGCAGTTTGGTTCGGAACAGGATATGTTACTACTACATTGTTTGACTCGTAGTAGTAATCAACTGTATAACTGCCTGCCAAAGTGGTAGTTAGACCTACATTGGCACCGCTGGAATTCAATCCGTCGCAGTAATTTGTTGCGCTGGTTATTGTAGAACTATTTTTTCCATACCATGTGCCTAAACCATCACTTACCTTGAAATAATAAGTGTATGTCGCATTGGACACATCAAAAGTGACGGATAACTTTTTGTACGTTCTGTCTATAGAAGTAAAGGCATGACTACTATTATTGGAGTTGTCATTATTATACAAGAAGAACGTATATAGTTTGATGTCATAGGAAGCCGATGCTTCGCAACCGGTTCCGTTGCTAATCTCACACCAATATTTGTATGCATCACTTGCTGTACAAGAAGCTATCGTATAGGTTGTACCGCCTTGTGCGGCAGTTTTCGCTGCCTGAATAGCCCCTGCTGCTTTTGCCGCCTCTAATGTAGCTCCGCGATACCAAGTGTAGGTGGTAGATGCATCTGTATTACTTGCTGATGCTGTCAGAGTAATTTCTTCTCCCGGAACATAAAGCCAACCATTAGAAGGTGTTATGTTCGGACTCGTCGGCGCCGTACATGAAGGAGCTGCAGATGCAACCGTTCCATTAACAATAACTGATGGTCCTATGCGCCAACCTTTCGTAGCACCACTTGAGCCATAAACGTAAATTTTAAGCGTTACAGTTCCCTCCAATGTTACAGGGCTAGAACTAAAGTCCAAGTTATAAGTAACACCTCCAGAAGTAGAACCAGCCGCTAATTCTGCTGTAACGGATTTAGTATGAGGAGAAGCTGCATTATCTTTCAACTCTACCTCAAGAGTCTTGTTATTACTTACCGCATTCGCCCGTATACTTACTCCACTTGGTGTAAACGTATAGCCGTCTGCTATTTTGAAAGTTAACTCTACATAATTAGATCCATCCTTTGACGATGTTGTTGCCAGCTTTCCCGAGCAACCATTTCCAGGAGCTTCACCCCCAGAAACAAAACTGGTATTTGCCGTCGATATATTTGTTGCATCATAAAGCGCACCATTGTTACGGGTAATAGAAGAAGTGGTTATTATGCTAGATTCAAAAGCCAAAGCATAGGTCAATGTGCCAGTACCTGCTGCCGCTGCTCTCGCTGTCCATTGAGCAACTATCGTCTGGTCGGTTGTAGCAGAAGAACTAATAGAAGATGGAGACCACCCTGTGAAGTCGTAACCTACTACATGACGCAGATTAGCAAAAGATGCCACTCCTACACCTTCTGTATAAGTTGTCGGGTTGGCAGAGTTGTCTGCTCCTTTCAAATTGGTATAAGTGATATCGTGAGTCACAACCGGAGCGGAAACAGTTACTGTAGCCTCGTCTGAAGCAGAGCATGTGCCATCCGAATTATCCGTTACTGTCCACACCAAAGTATATGTACCAGCTGCTGTCGGCGTGAAAGTAGCAGTCGCAGAAGAGGTCGAACTCAATTGACTTGTTGCCGTACTCGGAGAACCGGCTTTGATGCTCCATGTGCCTGTATAGCCGCTACTTGCAGCCGTTGCTGCCATAGCTACACCAACACCAACCGTCGTTGACTTATCTGCTCCTGCATTCGCCGTCGCAGAACAACCACCGGAAGGAGTAGTAACGGTAATAGAAGCAATAGAGTAATAAGAAGAACTTGCTGCTCCGAAATAAAACACACCAGACGTGTTTTTTATACCACTTATCGTTATTACAGCCGGTTCTCCATTAGATGATGGAGCTGTGCTTGTAGAATAGGATGCAGATACAGAAGAACTAAATGCAGTTGCTCCATCCACAAAATAGTATCTAAAAGTAGGTTTTTTGCTACTATAAGTATGGGTCAATGTTATAGTAATAGAACCATTGATTCCTGTAAGTTTAACTCCTGATATATAATTATTGACACTTAAGTTGCCACATTGAGTAACTCCATTATCAGTAATTTTAACCGTTTTGCCACTACCACTAGCTCTAAAATACATTTCCGCAGGGTAAGTAGGAGTTGTAGTCGTAATGTCTCCATTGGTCACTAGCGTGGTATTAGTCCAATCATTCTTAAAATCAGTACTGAACAATTCTGTATCTCCCCACGCCAAACCAACATTAGCCATACTCATCACGAGTACGGCAAAAATCATGGCAACATAGCGCAAGGGTAGCGCAAGGGTAGCGCAAGGGTAGCGGTAAAGTCTAGGATTGTCAGGTAATTCTCTCGACTTAGTCCCGTGATGGTCTCTTGTCGCACTTTGTTTTTCATGGCTATCTGTTTGTAGCCATTCGATTAAGTTAATGTGTTTCATTGTATTGTGTTTTTTATGTTTATTTCTATTTTGTTATAATAGTTTTTTTAAATCTTCCGAAGAGGGTAGATACCTATAGTTCCGAGGTAACTCATCGCGACTGCGATAGGTCGCCACTCCCATCGGCTTGCTAATATCTCGTAAGGCGAACTCCACTTCTGTATTATCTTTGTTACGGCATAATACTATTCCTATAGACGGATTCTCTTCTGGCAGCCTTACCAATGTATCCAATGCTGATAAATAGTAGTTCAACTTACCTGCATATTCCGGTTCGAATTCTCCTGATTTTAATTCTATAGCCACCAAACATCTCATCCGGCGATGATAGAATAGCAAATCTATAAACCGTTCTTTCTCATTAACAATAATACGATATTGATTACCCATAAAGGCAAAATCTCCTCCCAACGAAAGCATAAACTTCTTTATGTTCTCCACTATCTGCTGCTCCACATCGCGCTCATCTACCAAATCCGGATTCTCTACATGCAGGAATTCAAGGACATTGTTTTCTTTGAAAGTCTGCATCGCAACCGTACGCTGTTGTTCATCCGTCAATGTTACCGCAAAATTATTCGGCATCGTCCCTTGTTGATGGTAGAGATCTTCTTGCAACGCTAATTTGAGACGCTCTCTCCCCCAGAACTCTCTACCACAACGTTCCACATAAAATATCTTCTCTTCCTCACTTTGCACATTTGCCAATATACGCATATGACTATCAAAGCCAACCTCCAAGAACCTGTTTATAAAGTCCTCCGGTAATTCGTGCGCAGGCTGCGAACATTTTGCAAAATCAAACGGCACTAATTTGTCTGGCACAAGAGCAACCTCTATTTCGTTCGCCACCTGCGAACGTTTTTCAAATACCGGTTGCCATGCCTCATAAAACAATCGCATCTTACGCATATTACCCTCCGAGAAACCTTTCAGTCCAGGTATCTCTTGCTGCAACTGTTGCGAAATAGCATTTAGTGCGCCGGTTCCCCATTTAGCGTTGCGAGTATGTTGGGATATATAGCCACCCACAGAATAGTACAAGCCAAGTTGAGCAGTATTAGCCTGCTTGGCGGCTCTGTACCTGCTTACGGAGATGGCATTTTTTATTGTCTTAACCTCCTCCGCATAATTCTGTTTTAAAATTTGTACTGCCATTGTTATCTTTGCTTTTGTTTCGGTTTAGATTTATCCCTTAATACTTTCGTTCGTTCATTCCTTCAACCTTATTCATCCCCAAGCCAAACCAACTTCACAGACATATAGAAGCGGTTACTCCCAGCCTCCATTCTAATTCCCCCGAATTCGGGGGTTTTAAAATTTGGATTGTTCAATTGTTCCCATACTCCCATGAAATCAATCGTGCTCTTATTATTAAGCCACTTCTCTATCAAACGAGCGCCATCCTCAAAATTCTTGGTCATATCCGTCAAACAGATATAATCATTTTGGTCTTTATTGAGCAACACATTGATTCTTGTGTCATTTACTTGTATTGTTCTTGCCTTTGCCATTTACTATCTTTGTGTTTTTGTTGTCGAATGTGATTCGACGGCAATGGACGGAGTTTTTTGTTCTTATTGTACTGTTCTTAGGCTCTCGTCGGGACATGATCCCGTGATGGTCTTGTTCTATATCGTGTATATGGTGTTATTTGTCCTGATTTACCGTGTTGCTTTTTACTTCCTTTTATATTTCCTTTATAATGCCCATACGCGGGCGGGAGGAAGAGTGTATCAACAGAAAAAAACACACTTTTCAGTATGTATTCCTCTCTCATGGGGTTAATTTGATAACTTAACTTTACAAAATCGGGTACAAAGGTATAAAATAAATTTTATATGTGCAAATTGAACTTTGCAAAAAGGGTTGTTATGACAAAATTTAGACAATTTTCGTCAATTTGTCGCGTTTTTCGGTAACTTGCAAAAACTCGCTTTGCTCACAAAAACATAAAAACCTATGCAACGCGGGAGTTTTGTACCTCAAAAATTATTTTCGCTCGCGGAACTCGCGAACACAGGACAACGTGGGACGACGGGATAGCCGGATGCTATCCGGCACAATGGACAAAACTGTTTTGGGGCACAATTATTAAACGGCGAATTACGAATTATACGAATTTTTCTTTAGTTCAATTATCGACAATGGAAGACAAATAAAGAGGGCGCGTCAATGTTTTGACATGCCCTCTTTGCGATTGGGAGACAGGAACCGGCTATGCCGGTATTCCTGATTTTAAATCCAACGTACGTAGCAGAAGTCCATGCGATGAGGTAACAGGTCGTTCTGCGGATACATACGCAATCCGAATTTCATACCGCCTGCATAATCAAGCTGATAGACATTTTCAAAGAACAGATGACTGCCTTCCGACTTAACCAACTGCAAAGGTTCTACTTCGTAGAGTTTGTCGTTGTTGTGCATTGATGTGCGTACTGCAACCAGTTCTACACCGATTCCCTTGTCATTCAGACCTTTCGTGTCCAGTTCGACAGCTACGCGGAATTTGTCACCCACATTGAGGTTGTTCAATTCCGGAGAGTCAACCTTCACCACTTCAATCTCATCCCAATGCGCCACCATGTTCTCTTTCCAAGCTGCGATCTCTTTGGCTACCTTGTAGTTGTCGGCACACAGCAGGTTATGGCGTTTGGCGAGTTTGAAATAGAACTTGCTGAAATAGTCATCCATCATACGTTTCATAGTGAAACGCGGGGTGATTTTCGTAACAGAGTTTTTGATATACTGGATCCATTCAGGACTGTAACCCTTGCTGTTCTTAGCATAGTAGAGCGGGATGATTTCCTGCTCGAGCATTTGATAAATCGTAGCGGCGTCCAATTGGTCCTGGTGAGCCTGATTTTCGTAAGTGCGGTGCTCAGTCAAAGCCCATCCGGCTCCTTCCACATATCCCTCGTACCACCAGCCATCTTTTACGCTGAAGTTCAGCACGCCGTTCATCTGTGCTTTTTCTCCGGACGTACCGGAAGCCTCCAAGGGGCGGGTAGGGGTGTTCAACCATATATCCACACCGGAAATGAGTCGTTTGGCGAGACGCATGTCGTAGTTCTCGAGGAAGATGATTTTGCCCAGGAACTGCGGCATCCGGCTGATTTCGATGATCCGTTTGATGAGCCCTTGTCCTCCTCCGTCAGCAGGGTGTGCCTTACCGGTGAAGAGGAACTGTACCGGATAATTGGGGTTGTTCACCAGTTTGTCCAGACGCTCGAGGTCCGTGAACAGCAGGTGTGCCCGTTTGTATGTGGCGAAACGTCGTCCGAAACCGATAATCAGGTTGTTCGGGTTCATCTCATTGAGAGCTCTCACAATACGAGCAGGGTCTCCCTGACTCTTCATCCAGTCCTCGCGGAACTTCTCTTTGATGTAGTCCATCATCTTGCGTTTCAATCCCATACGCGTCGCCCATATCTCAGCATCCGGAATGTCGTTGTAAGGTTTCCACATCTCCAGGTTGGACTGGTCGTTAATCCACTCTTTCGGCAGGTATTTTCTATACACTTTCTTCCAGTCCGAAGCAGCCCATGTAGGCATATGTACACCGTTGGTAACATAGTCAACGTGCAGTTCTTCAGGGAAATATCCAGGCCAAACAGGTGCAAACATCTTCTTCGAAACCTCTCCGTGTAGCCATGAAACGCCGTTTGCTTCCTGACAGGTATTCAATGCAAAAACGGACATGGAGAATTTCTCCGTATTGTCGTTGGGGTTCGTACGTCCCATACCGATAAGATCATGCCATTCGATGCCTAATTTGTCAGCATATTCGCTCATGTATTTGTAGAACAATCCCTCTTCGAAATAGTCATGTCCGGCAGGAACCGGTGTATGACAGGTGTATAGGCCGCTTGCACGTACGATTTCTTTTGCCTGATTGAACGTTAGTCCCTCTTGTACGAGGTCCACCAGACGCTGGAGTCCCATGAGAGCCGCGTGTCCCTCGTTGCAGTGGTAAACGTCTTTCTTAATGCCTAATTTATTGAGAGCCAGCATACCACCGATACCCAGCATAATCTCCTGTTTGATACGGTTTTCCCAGTCTCCTCCGTAGAGTTGGTGCGTGATTTGGCGGTCCCATTCGCTATTGAGTTCATTGTCCGTATCGAGCAGATACAGATCCATACGTCCCACAGCCACTTTCCATAAGTATGCTTTTACCGTGCGTCCGGGATAAGGCACCTCAATGACCATGTTGCTGCCGTCTGCTTCCTTTACCTGTGAAATAGGCAAGTTGCTGAAGTTCTGCGCCTCATAGTTGGCAATCTGCTGTCCCTCCGGACTCAGCGTTTGAGTGAAATAACCGTACCTGTAGAGGAAACCGATAGCAGTCATATCAACATTGCAGTCCGAAGCCTCCTTGATATAATCGCCCGCGAGGATACCTAAACCGCCGGAATAAATCTTCAACACATGTGTCAGACCGTATTCCATTGAGAAATAGGCGATTGTCGGCTTCTTTTTGTCTTTCGGCGTGTCCATGTAAGCGCGGAACTCATCATAGACCATGTTCAGGCGCGCCATGAATTTCTTGTCCTGGCTCAGCTCAACCATTCGGTCGTAACTGATGATGTTCAGCAACACAATCGGGTTTGAATTGGCACGATGCCATGCGTCGGTGTCGATGTAACGGAACAAGTCTTTTGCTTCGCCGTTCCAACTCCACCATACATTGTACGCAATTTCTTGCAGTTTG
>ONQO01000015.1 GCA_900319995.1 uncultured Bacteroidales bacterium | reverse complement strand
CCACCTATTTGAACTACTTTTTTAACAATAGTCCATGCGGATGTATTTTTAAGGATGAGTACAATAGCAAGCCCTAAGACAACTCCTATACCAACTGAATATAAGCCTCGCGTTATTGCACTTTCAACAAGAGACGAGCAGACAAAAGAAGCTAACAATATAGAAAGCCCAGTAAAGAAACTCCATTCGGAAAATGCGGAACCAGATTTTTCCATCTCTTCTTCTGTCTCCATTCCATTATAATATCTTGCCCCTCCTTGAAATGCCAGCATGATTTTTCGGAGCAAAGGAAGACTTAATATGCCCCACAAGATGCAATGGAACCCTGTTAAAAGCAAACTTATGCGCTGAAATCCTTCTTCTCCAGCGTCATGAAATGTAGAACATGAAGTTAGTAGTAGTGCTACTAAAAGTGTTGATAAAATTAATGTTTTTTTCATAATGTAAAAATTTTTAAGTTAATAAGAATTTAATTATTGCTTCGCAAGATAATGAAAGCTATAGTTCCTATGGTAGCGCTAGCTACCGCTAATATAAACCATGTACCAGCACCACCAGGTCCATCTAACGCTATGACGCTTTTAATTAATGCGAAGACACCAAAGCCCCAACCAATAAATAAACAAGGAGTACTTGCTGCCCATCTTTGAGAAATAGATTCTTGCTGCTCTTCTGCTACAGCTATTTCCTTTTTAAATTTCGAGTGGTCGTATATCGCATTGTACATCGCCTTACATATTAGTTGCATGTTATCATTGAATGCACCAGTTACATAAGTATTACTTCCGCTTAATTTATATTCAATACTCTTCGCGTTACATAACATAAGTAATTGTTCCGGTGTAATATTGTAGAAAGCAGACTCCATTACTCCGTGTCCCGTTGCGTCGGTACCTTGTTCATGTGGGTCTAATGTAAGATTTTTGGTTCCATTGATATTTAGGATCAACTTACCATTCCTAATAAACATCCAATCTGTAGCTAGATATTGGATATCTATAACCATGGAATCAATTTTAGGAGCAGAGACATGCCTAAGTTGAATAATAAATGAAGTGATTTCTTGATCAACTTGCAAACTTATTGAAGTTGTCGTTGTCTTTTGGGAAAACTTATCATGTTCCCGAGTAACTAAATTATTCATATTTAATCTATTAATAAAGGTTGATATAATGAATATACATATTTATCCTTATCAATAATGAGATGGTAAAATCTACAGGAATAGGTTACCAATTCTTCATAATCGTATTGGAATGCATTTTCATATATATTAGTATCCAACTCGATGTCGCTACTAGTGCAAATATAAAGAAAATCATCTATTATTAGCGGAAATACTTTATATCCGCGATTCTCTCCATCTTGCTTCAAAGCGAGAACACCTTTGTCGGTTTTGATACATATATGATTTTGCGAATCAGCGTGACGCGATTTCGCTAACAGAGCGATTGAAAAACCATGTTTAGTTACTCTCGCGTACCACCGTAATTCAAAAGACTTGTCCAAGTGGAAGTGGCCATCATTGGGATAAAATGGCTTTGCGGATATACACTCATAGCCATCCGCCTTTTGAATGAGTTCAATAAACTCACTTTGTTGAATAGTGTCTAAGTTGCCGAGTATGTTTTTATAAGGGTGATAACTTCCGCTATCAACCTTCGGCTTATCATTGTGTATATTATCCGCAGATATGTAGTCACAATACGGGCAGACATGCACAAAGGCATGTTGCTCTAATTCCGCTCCACAATTAGGACAAATCATAATCTTACACTAAGCAGGTTGTAAATTCATTTCTGGGATGTCGGTAAGTTCCGTATCTCCATTTTTTACATCATAGAAAAAAGCCACGCTTGTTTCTTTTACTTCTTGCACTACATAGATTGTAACTGCATCGGGAAACACATGAACTTTGTCTTCCTTTTTGAATTTTGCTTTCATAATTTTACTTTTTTATTTTGTTGGACATAATATTAGTTATCACAAATAGTGCTATCTCTACGAAAAGAATAGCGATGATGGCTATGAGATAGCCGTTGTCCTCTAATTTCTGCGTCATAAGACAACCCAAAACGAGCTCGGCAATGCTGAGAACCGAAAAGAGGAAGGAGAACGAGATACGGAAAGCGTCTCGGAGATTAAATTGCCACAAACAAAAGAGTAACGCAGAATTCAAAGCGATGACTCCGCAATTTACTCCCATATTGAAGTAATCGTATTTGGATAGTAATAATCCAAGGAGTACGTTGACGGTAAGCGTCAAAACTCCTAATATCAGGATGGTCTTTTTCATTGTTTTATGGTATTTGAGGTGGAACAGGCGGTGGTGTTTGTTGGTTGAGTAAAGTGGCTAATTCCGGCACTTGAGATAGTGGTAACCAATTAGCCATTCCGGCTTTCCATATTAGTGTATCTGCGTTTATAGTGCCTTGTTGCAACATCGCTGCAATATTCTGCGGTGTTTGGTTGCCCACTTGCTGACCATTGAGGTAAACGAAGAAAGTCATTACCGGAGGCGGTGTTTGCGGATTTGTGTTTATGGTATTTGCTGCCATATTTCCAAAAGCCGCTCCCACACCCATACCGGCTCCAAGTCCTGCGCCCATAGCCATCATTTGTCCTCCTGCTCCCGGGTTTTCTGCGGCTTTCTCCATAACATCGAAACTGCGCTCCATTTGATAAACATCCTTACCTGTGACACGGAGACGAGCGGCAGTATCCTTCGCTTCTTTCAATTTAACAATGCTCGGATCATCCTGAGGAACATTAATAGACATGATATTAAAGTCCACCAACTCAATGCCGTACTTCAGGAAAGTCTGGTTGAGTTGTGACTCGCAGAAAGAGGACATTTCTAATAGTTGTGTATTGATATCCAAGATAGAAATAGCGTCCTTGGAAATCTTTGTCGTGACAAGCGAACTTAATTGAGCAATCAATTTGCCTTTGAAGTACTCACTAATCTTTTCGCTTGTGAATGATGTCATATTGCCAATTAATGTTTCTAAGAACTGGCGAGGGTTGCTTATCTTTATACCATACTGACCGAAGGCGCGCACAGGTACGATAATTCCATACTTGGGATCTTCCAATTGGATAGGTTGAGGTGTTCCCCATTTCAAATCCAGTTTGGTAATCTGATTGATAAACCAGACTTCTGCTTTAAATGGAGAATTGTTTCCGAAAGGAATATTGATCAGTTTGCTGAGAATAGGGATATTCTCAGACTTGATGGTATAGGTTCCTGCTTGGAACTCGTCGCAAATCTTTCCTCCTTTTACAAAGAAAGCTGTTTGCGCTGTATATACCACCAATTGTGTCCCTATCCGCAAATCATCGGACGGGAATTTGTAAACGAACTCTCTGTCGTTCACTTCGCATTTTACAACATCAATTAGTGCCATAGCATTAGTTATTCAGTTCCTCCATTTTATTATTCGGCAGGAGGATTCGCCGGTATATTTTTTGCTTTTCGTTTCTCGGTCTTGTGCCGGTTGTCTCTCGGTCATCGCCCGGTGGGGAGAAGAATCCTTTCGCCACAATATAAACGAAAAAGCGGTGAACCGCTTTGGATTACCGCTTTTGTTGAAAGGATGTTGTTTATTACATATAATTAGATGGACGGAGTAATAAACACTCGCCAAGAACCATCCTTCGTATTCCTCTCCACATAGTTTTTCTCAGTCAGTTGTCCTACTAATTTACGCACTGCTGTCAAACTGATGCCTAACTCATCCCGCATATCTTCTTGCGTCAATGTCGGTTGAGTCTGCATTAATCGCAGAATCTTCGCGTAGTTCGGCGTTCTGAACTCTATCATCTCTCCGTCGTACCACCATACATTCTCCGCTTTATGCGTCACAAACAAGTAATCGTGGTATATCTCGTTGGCAACTAATCCTTGGAAATATTGTACGAAAGGTGCAATATCCTTGATGGTGGCATGTGCACCATCACTCGGCACTTTGCCTACAATCAGATCTGCCTGATGCAACGCCTCCAGATAATCCTGTTTCTTGCGACTACGCACCACAATCATCGGCAGGCCATGCCGCGACAGGATGAAGTTCATCATCAGTCGGGCTATACGACCGTTACCGTCTTCAAACGGGTGAATACGGATATAACGATAATGGAACAACGCCGCCAACTCAATTGGTGATAACCGACCGGCTTCCTCCTCGGAGTTATACCAGTTAATAAGATCGGTCATCAATGCCGGTGTCTCTTCCGGAGAAGCATACTCAAAGCGGTCGCCATAACGCGTAATAACCGAGTTAGGACGCGTTTTGTATTGTCCGGCATGAATGGTATAACTTGTCTGAACTCCACCCGGCAAGTTACGATAGACGACAGTATAGTCTTCTCGCAATAATGTTTGATGCAATGTGCGGATGAAATTCTGGGTCAGCGGCATGTCCTGCGTTTTGGCCTCCTCCGTCATCATCTTAAGTCCCACATTACTTGCCGTCATTTCCTGTATATCACGCACAGTCGCTTCACCTATTACCTTTCCGAACAATAGCAGAATCTCAGTTTGACCATAGGTCAAGGTATTACCCTCGATATGATTGCTGTTATAGTTGTAGTCGATGGTAAACCGACGACTCAGGCGCTCGCGGTCTTTCTCCGAGATTGGTTGGATACCTTCCCAAGCTTGCAATGCCTTCTTTACGCTTACCTTTTTCATATACATCTTATCTGTTTTGCGATTAAAAGGTTATTGTTATGTAACCTTTTTATTCGTTTTTTAACTGTAATTTATCAATAAAACATCCTATAAGGTGGCTGTTTGGTCACCATTTCGGCTACAAAAGTACTACATTTTATTGACATATGCAAATATTTAGGCAAAAAAAGAGTTTGAAAACTCGTTTTTTTTGAATTTTTAGAGTTTTGAAAATCTTTTTATAAACACAGTCGAAAGTTTCTATACTCAATTTACGGTAATCCAGTACGTCAAAGATCACATTTTATCACAAGCAGGTACAAAAAAATACTGCTTATGCTTTCTCTATGCAGGGTGTCTGGCATAACCCAAGGATACAAAAGCAAAAGCAGTACATACCGAAGTATGCACTGACGCTTTCAATCGTATCCTAAGATTATAAGCTGCCAGACTTATTGCATAGATGATTGACTCGTCAGTAATAATATATATGTTCGCGTGCGCGAAACATTAGCCGCTGCTAATCGCTTGCAAAAGTATAAAAATTTTCCAACATATACAAATTTTTATGAAGAAAAATTTCTTTTTTGTCTATTTAAGGCAAAAAAACAACCTTTGCACCACACATTTTCGGTATGTACCGCTCAAGCTTCTATTCTATTTTTTCTTTGCAGGAGATTGTTTTGCAGTTTTGGCTGCTGCTTTCTGCTTGGCTGCCTGTTTGGCCAACTTCTTCTCGATGCTGTTTACTTTGCGCGTTTTCTTGCGCACAAACTTATCAATGGACTTCTTCGGGTTCTTGACTCTCAGGTTATACTGCGAAAGCACATCGATTTTTTGGCGTACAGCAGCAATCTCTTCTGCAGTTTGCAGATAATCGATGTTGGAGTCGATTTCGTCCATGAACGCATTGATGGTACGTGTCCGTTCGCCGCGCTTCATTTTTTCGACCGAACCGCTCTTGACGATGTCCGCATTCTTCATGTCCAGAATCGGATTGATAAAATTGGCTGCCGGAACCTCAATACCGTCGCGATTTTTCATGTTAAGCACGTAGAAAAAGCCGCCACCTTGAACCAATACGGCGTTGCCGCCTTCTTTATCTGCTTGCTTGACAGCCTGCTCCAGAAAACGCTTGTTCATCTTTTTTACGCGGATTCCTCGGAAAGGCAACAGACAGAAGGGATTGTAGGTGTTAGCGGAAATAATGGCATACTCACCGGGAATGTCTTTCTCGTTGAAATAGATCCACACATTAGCCTTAATAGTCAAATCTTCCTGACTACGCATTCGGCTGTTGTAATTGCTGTACAAGACATCCAGCGGATACACCGAATGAGCACAACTGCTCAGCAATACTGCTACTGCCATGCAGAGAAAAGAAAAATACAGTTTTTTCATTGTTTTAGTAATTTTTAAGAGTTAATATTAAAATACAGCGGAACCCCGATTCGGAATTCCGCTGCAAAAGTACTACAATTATTTGAATTACACCAAGTTCTTGTTACTTCTTATTTCGCTGCGCTCAAACAATCTGCTTCGCTGTATGCTTATTGCTTCACAGCCAGGAAGTAAACGATTAGTACTTATTATTTTATTTCAGAAGGGTAACGGATTGGAGGCCGCCGTTATTGCCGGCGACATAGGAAACGGTGGTATGCCCTGTGAGGACAAGCTGGTCAATAAAAAGCGGTTGACCTATGAGGAAGAAGGTGGAGATAAAGGTGTCTCCGACTTGCAGTTTGGAGTGAATTGATTCCTCCACTACAAAACGCATATCTCCCAAATAACGGAAGACACAACGGCGGTTAGGAAGCCATGTGACCTCTATTCGTTGATTCGGTTGTAAATCCTGAGAATGGACACCTTCTCCGATAAAACTATGGCTGCTTCCCTGCTCTTTTTTGGTCAGCTGTTCCAGATATTCTCTCCAGTCCCGATGACCGACAAAACGAGCAAGGAGATCAAGCGTAGATTGACGCGTATTTTCTGCTCCGTCCACATAGCCCCACAGCCGTTCTAACGTACTGAGCGCTATATTCTCGTGGAGAACTTCCCATATCTTTAAAATCAGCGTCTCAAAGTCCGCCGGAGAAGACGGACGAAAACCAGCCCGTTGCTCGACATCCAAGCGTAACTGGATTATTTCCGGTGCATTCTTATTCATAGTACTTCATTATTACCATACTCCCAAACCCATATCTATCCCCATCTGATACCAATCGTTCGGGGAAGGCATAAACTTAGCCCGCTCAACCGCAATCTCTCTGATAAACGGCATATATATTGTAGAATGATGATGCCGCAAACGGCTATCGAAATAGCTCTTTAGTTCATCATCCGAAATAGAATCCAAAATCTCTTCTCTGCGTTGCCAAAACAAATCTGAAGGGGTTGGGTGGTTATGTAACAAAGCAGCCGTGTCTCTTTTGGAAATCGCTATGCGCGTAGAACGAATATAGTCAGCATACATTTGCCGCGCTTTAGCATCCAATATCGCTTGAGGCGAAGGGGCATTGATTTGTTTCTCCAAATCATTCACCACGCGGTTTAGAGAATCCACTTTGGTTTGACGTTCGTCATTCACTTTGAGAAGGGAGTCAATGTTGGCAGAAAGACTCTGCTCCTGTTCACTATGCTTGATTTCGGTTTGCCGGTATTCGGCATACATGAGCCATCCTGCAAGGCATAGTATAGCTAACAAGAGAAGTGACACCGGCAACCATATACGCAAGTTGTCTGATCGTTTTATAGCACAAAGCACCTGTACGCAGGAAGAATAACGCTCAGCAGGTTTTACGCGCGTGCATGTGCGAACAATATATTTATAGCGATGCGGGAAAAGAAGATTGATGATTTTGCCGACCGCGTATATATCTGCGCGGTTATCAATCGTTTTGCCGGCTAATTGTTCCGGCGCGATATATGCCATCGAACCGGCAGGCTGTTTGAAGGTGACGTAATCATCCGTATCGGACACTCCGAAATCAATCAGTTTGACCGTATTGCCGTTGCGGGTAATGAGAATATTAGACGGTTTGATATCCCGATGGATGATTTGCCGTTCGTGCAGGCAAGAAAGAGCATCAAGGAGTTGCTCTATGATGCGGCGACGGATAGCATTAGGCGGGTTCGTCTCAAGGAACTGATCCAGCGTAATGCCATCAATAAACTCCATCCGGATATACCAGCCGATGGAATCCATGTGCCCGAAATCAAGCAGCCGGACGATATTCGGATGATCCACTCCTACTCCGATAGTAAACTCCTTACGAAGCAGTTCAATATGCGGAGTGGATTCGCGGTAAGGTTCTGCCAAAGCCTTCAGCACGTACTTTCGCCCGAAACGTGTAGCCACATACAAGGCATTATGCCCCTCTGCGGACAACAATTCCGGTTCCGACCATACATCGGAAAAATCCGCGTTTATGGGCGATATGATAAAAGAGGAATCATTCATTGCCAGACTTATATTTACTCAATTTACCGGATGACGCATTGGGCATCGGGGGCAGAGCGGTAAGGGATCTTAATACCGGGACCGAAAGAGGGCGAGATGATGGTGACCGTTGATTCGCGGCGGGCATCGACTGCCGGATGTTCCGTGGTACATTCCCACCGGCAATGATCCAGGAGAATAGTACCGAAACGCACCATCGGCATTCGCTGGCGGCAACCTTTTCCCCATGTACAATAGGCATAGGTAACATGCAGTTTGCCTCTATCTGCTACTACCCTATCTGCAGCGCCGACAAGATTAGAGTTCATGTGGTCGTAACTGCGTTCCGAATAGCCGAAATAGCAATGAGAGACCGTGATGGAATCTGACTGCGAAGTGATATCCAGATTGCCGTCCATGCCATCCATGAAGACACAACTATCAATGAAAATACGGGTGGAATGATCCATGCCCAAGAGGTCATTGCCGCTTACATCCACCGCTCCGGGACCTTGCAGACGCAAGCCGCAAACAGTTATATTCCGGCAATGAGATAACTGAATACATCCGGAAGTGCGGAAGGACTCTTCGGGGTCATTAAAACGGTCAATAAACAGCTGGCGGGTCTTTAGTTCACGTTGCTCACGCACCTTTTGCCCATTAGAGAGCACACCACCCTCTCCGCCGGTAGAGAAACTCATCACATCCGCGCTATCGAGCATTGCCCGGATAGCCTTTGTTAAACAAAAACGAGTACGCAGACAGGCGTCATGCGTACCTATGATGGTTTTGTTTTGCAGATGCTTGAGAACGACGGTATGACCCAGAATAAACTCGCCTGCCGAACCATCCAGAATAACCGTATCGTGCGTTCGGACAGCCGCCAAGAGACTATCCGACATGTCTGCTCCGTTGGAAGTGATGGTCAAGGCAGCCTGAGCACTCTGAGCCATCACAAGCAAGCAGAAAAGAATACTATTTGCTATTATATGCTTCAAGGGCTTTACGCAAGACAATCATTGCTTTGCCGAGGTCCTCTTTATTGAGCACATAAGCCATACGAACCTGATGACGGCCATCCTCCGGATTGGTGTAGAAACCCGTTCCCGGCGCCATCATAACGGTCGCACCTTCGTACTGGAAGTCCGTCAGACACCATTTGCAGAACTTCTCCACATCATCCACCGGCAGTTCGACCATCACATAGAAAGCACCTGTAGGCGCGGGCGCAAAGACACCGGGAATCTGGTTGAGTTGGTCAATGAGGAAATTACGTCTGCCCAGATACTCGTCATACACCTCCTGCATATACTCTTCCGGCGTAGAGAGACTTGCCTCGGCTACTACCTGACCAAACAAAGGAGGACTGAGACGCGCCTGACAGAACTTCATCACCGATTCGCGTACGGCTTTGTTCTTCGTAATGAGCGCACCGATACGAATACCGCACTCGCTGTAACGCTTGGAAACGGAGTCCACAAGCACCACGTTCTCTTCGATACCTTCCAAGTGGCACGCGGAGATATACGGCGACTTGGTATAGATGAACTCGCGGTACACCTCATCAGAGATGAGGTAGAGGTCATATTTCTTCACCAAATCACGAATCTGACGCATCTCTTGTTTGGTATAGAGATACCCTGTCGGATTATTGGGATTGCAAATCAGGATAGCACGCGTCTTGGGCGTGATCTGCTTCTCAAACTCCTCTACCGGCGGCAGTTTGAAGCCATTCTTGATATCCGTCTTGACGGACTTTACCACCGCTCCAGCAGAGATAGCAAACGCCATGTAGTTGGCATAACTTGGGTCGGTAACGATAATCTCATCGCCCGGATTAAGACAACTCATGTACGCGAACATGATCGCCTCCGAACCGCCCGCGGTGATGATGATCTCATCCGGCGAGAGGTCAATGCCGTAGTCGGCATAATAACTGACCATCTTCGTGCGTAGCGATTTGAGTCCCTGCGAGGGGGAGTATTCAAGGATTTCAGGATTGAACTCCTTGACCGCCTCCAATGCCTGCGGCGGAGTTTTGATATCCGGCTGTCCGATATTGAGGTGATAGACATGAACCCCTGCCAGTTTGGCTTCGTCTGCATACTTTGCCAGTTTGCGAATCGGGCTCTCCGGCATGGATTGCGCCCGTACACTTATTTCCATAAAACCATTTACTATTTGACGATTTACATTAAATCTTGAAATCCAAACAAGCACGAAGCTCGGTATTGGGACGCACTACCCCATTGGCCACAGCCACATGTGCCGGATGGACAGCATAGCCTTTCAACGCTTCTTCTGACTCCAACGTCGAGTCAAGCATGATATCAACATTACTGCTCTCCAGACGGTTTTCTATCTGCACATGAATATCCAAAAGACCGGGAACTTGTCCTTTCAATCCTTCCAATCCTTGCTTGATAGCCAACGATGCTGTTTGTTTCTCTACTGCATCCAAGTCCGAACGCAGTTTCCACAAAATGATATGTTTTACCATAATTTAATTGATTTTTCTATATATTCCCTTAATTCCTGTATATCCACGAAAACATCTGTCAATTCGCGTATATTCGCCACCCTCTGACGTATGGAAGCAACTCCATGCTTGGCGAGTTTGTCTTCTGTAGGCGTAATCGCTTTGGTTAATGCTTCCATATTGACATCAAAAAGCAAGGTTCCATGCACAATCGTTCCTGTCGATGCCGCATAACACGCACAACCGGAAACTTTCCTTCCTTCCACTAAAATATCATTATGCGCAGTTGTGACAGCAGATAGTCCTTTGGCGGTCAATATTATGCGAAGTAGGTTTAAAAATTCCTTAAATACACGTTCGCTGTGTACATCCGGTGTTATTAAACTTATCATGAGGTTTCCTCCATCCGCATAGACACAACCGCCACCACTCTTGCGTTGTACCACCGCAATGCCGTGCTCGGCACAATAGGTCTCATTTACCTCTGCTTCTTTGGATTGGTGACGACCGTAAATAACCGTCGGGGACACTATCCATGTGAAGAACGTGGGTTCTTTGATATCCTTGACCAATTCTTGCTCTATAGCCAGATATTCAGTCAAAGTCAGTCCTTCAGGTGCATGTATAAGTTTCGCCATCGGCCTTTAGCCTTTTATCATATCACAGGTTCCGTGATTTCGACTCCGCGACAGAAACGGCGTCTAATATCACGGTCGTCTCCTAAATAAACAAAACGCTCCAAACGCTGCTCTAACGTATAATTGTCAAAATTGAGGTAGCTGTCATCAATCAGCAGAGCATCAAACTCATATTCTTGCTCAAATGAACCCACTCTACCGAAGAACGAGCCTCCTGCTTTTGTGGCTAAATACAGCACTTCGCTCAAGCTTAGGAATCTTGTAGCGCCGTGTGACTCTGCATAGCGCAGTTTGCTGACCTGTATCGCGTACTGCATAGCACGCAACATAGACAAATTATGCCCTGCCGAGACATCTGTTCCCAAAGCCACCCGGATTCCTTTTTCCAGAAACATGCGAATCGGTGCTATTCCGCTGGAGAGATTGCTGTTAGACATCGGGCAATGTACCACATAAACGCCGTTGCGCTTCATGAGTTCCAGTTCCTCGCCGTCGGTGTAGCAGCAATGCGCCATGAGTGTCGGTGTCTGACCAAACAGGCCGTAACGGTTGTATGCATCGCCGTAGCAGACCGATTCGGGTTCGAGTTCAGAAACCCATGCTATCTCAGAACGGTTTTCCGACAAATGCGATTGAACGGGCATACCTGTCTGGCGAGCATAATCACCAAGCGCTTTCAACATATCCGGCGTACACGATGGAACAAAGCGAGGAGTAACTATCGGACGAACCAAGCCATTATTGCCGTGCTTGTCTAAATGTGTGCGAAGCATCTCCATTCCTTTGATAACTTCTTCGGTTGTATTCTGTAAGTTATCCGGACTGTTGCGGTTCATGGCCACCAGTCCGACATACGCACCCATGCCTGCCTGCACAAAAAGGTCGGCAAGTATTCGGGTGGACTCAGCATGCATGGTTCCGAAAACTGCACTTCGCATCGTTCCCTGCATCCATAACTCATGCACGAAACGTCTATATAAACGACGTGCGTAATTAGGATCAGCGTATTTGGCTTCCTCGGGGAATGTGTACGTATTTAACCATGGTAGCAGTTCCAAATCCAATGCCAGGCCCATATTCCGGTATTGGGGAGCATGCACATGCAAATCATTGAATGCCGGGATCAGAATCTTGTCCCCGAAATCCATTACCTGAAGCCAATCTGTTTCTTTCGGCAATTCGGTATAGACACCTTGTACGGTACCGTTGGTTCGTACTGCTATATAACCGCGAGGGATGATTTCCAGTTTATCCGGTGTCGGTGTATAAACTATGTTCGCACGATAAATTTTCATTCTTTTTTCTTGTTTTTGAAGAACAACAAACAAATCAGATAATTGGCGCATCCGGCCGTAAATATGACAAGGAAACTGATATAGTCATCTTCCCATGTCGGGAAAAGGGCTTTATATACCGGCAGTAATCCTATCTGCAAAGGATAATTTATTATCCTTGCCAATACGAAACCACCGGCGTTCTTCCATTTGGGTCGGGTTCCGAAAGTGTACCAATTAGAGAGGACATAATTCGGAACCATTTCAAACAGATACCCCAATGTGAATGCCAAATAGTAAAGGAATTCCTCACCTCCCGGATGCCCGAATGCCATCAACGAAGCCTTGAATACTCCTGTTTGTATCAACATTCCGGTTGTTCCGACAATAAAGAATCGGATAGCTGTACGCGGCAAGTGAGGTAAATACCTCGTCGGCAGTTTGAATCGTATGTTTGTGCCCTTAATATGCATATCTTATCATTTTCCAAGCGCTGCCATCAAC
The DNA here is from genome assembly GCA_900319995.1 of uncultured Bacteroidales bacterium. Taxonomy (GTDB): domain Bacteria; phylum Bacteroidota; class Bacteroidia; order Bacteroidales; family Paludibacteraceae; genus Colicola. The sequence continues at coordinate 16,551 of ONQO01000015.1, read as the reverse complement.
TCATTCATAGCGGCATTGAGTCCATTCACATCTCGTCCGCCTGCTGTAGCCATCCACGGTTGTCCGCCACCGCCGCCTTGTATATGCTTGGCAGCCGATTTAATCATCGCGCCGGCGTTCATGCCTGCATCAACAAGCGGTTGGCTGAGGAAGACAGCGATGGTCGGTTTTCCTTCCCATTGTGTAGCAGCCACGACAGCGAATTTGACATCAGTAAATTTGCCTCGCAATAACGGCATTACGCCACGAATCATCTCAGGGTTATGCTCGCCTTGCAAACGGACGAGTTTGATGTCACCAAAATCTTCTGCTCCGGCTATAATCGTATCACGGAAATGCATTATTTTCTCTGTCATGAACTGCTCAATTTGCTTCTTTAAACCGGCGTTCTCATCAATAGAACGACGGATAGCGCCTGCCAAATCCGGAGCGTTGTTGAATAAGCCCTTGAGACCGTTGAGCATATCCTGTGCTGCGAAATAGAATTCATCCGCTTTAGCTGCCGTAACTGCCTCTATACGACGGATACCGGCTGCGATACTGGTCTCCATTAGGATACGGACAGAGCCGATCCGACCTGTGGATGACACATGGCAACCACCACACAGTTCCACCGACGGACCATACTTAATAACGCGTACGTCATCGCCGTATTTCTCGCCGAACAATGCCATCGCGCCCATTGCTTTTGCCTCGGCAATCGGTGTGTGACGGCTTTCCTCCAAATGGAAATCCTGACGAATGAGTTTGTTGGCAAGTTTCTCCACCTCACGCAGTTCCTCCGGAGTCACTTTTTGGAAATGACTGAAGTCAAAACGCAAACTATCCGGTGTCACCAAACTACCCTTCTGTTCCACATGCTTGCCCAAAACTTCGCGCAAAGCATAATGCAGGATATGCGTCGCTGAATGGTTACAAGCGATTGCCTGACGGCGCTCTGCGTTCACTTCTGCAAGGAACGTTGCAGCCACATTTTCAGGCAATTCTGTCATTATATGAACCGGCAAACCGTTCTCGCGTTTGCAATCACAAATATCAAATGACAAATCACCTATGCGCAACTTTCCAGTGTCTCCAATCTCACCGCCCATCTCGGCATAGAACGGAGTCTTGTCAAGAACTACCTGATAGAACGTCTTTCCTTTTTGGCTCACTTGGCGGTAACGGAGAATACAGCTCTCGCATTGCAACTCATCATAGCCGACAAACTCTGTCTCTCCTTCGTGCAACACGGTCCAATCGCCCAAATCCTGTTTATTCGCCTCGCGTCCCATAGATTTCTGGTGTTCGAGCGCTTTGTTATATTCCTCTTCATTGGTGGTGAATCCGTTCTCTCGAAGAATGAGTTCGGTAAGGTCCAAGGGGAATCCGTAAGTATCTTTAAGCGTAAACACATCCACGCCGCTAATCTCTTTCTTGCCGTCCTTGCGTGCTTCGCTCATCAGTTTGTCCAATAAGGTGATTCCTTTGTCCAACGTGCGCAGGAAAGCTTCTTCCTCGGATTTGATAACAGGAATGATTTGCGCTTCCTGCTTAACGAGTTCAGGATATGCTTCTCCCATATCGGCAATCAGTTGCGGCACAAGTTGGTAGAGGAATGCGTTGCGCATGTTGAGGAACGTATAACCGTAACGCACGGCGCGACGCAGGATGCGACGGATAACATAGCCGGCTTTTTCATTGCTCGGTAACTGTCCGTCCGTGATAGCGAACGCAATCGTACGGATGTGGTCGGCGATGACACGCATAGCGATGTCCACTTTCTCGTCCTTGCCGTACTCACATCCGCAGATGTTGCCTATCTTGGCGAGCATCGGCTGGAACACATCGGTGTCGTAGTTGGAGGTCTTTCCTTGTATAGTACGTACAAGACGCTCAAAGCCCATACCGGTGTCGATTACTTTCTTTGCCAAGGGTTCGAGACTGCCATCCGCCTTGCGGTTAAACTGCATGAAAACGATGTTCCATATCTCAATAACCTGCGGATGATCTTTGTTCACCAACTCGCGACCTGGCACTTGGGCACGTTCCTCGGCGCTACGGCTGTCCACGTGAATCTCCGAACACGGGCCACAGGGACCTGTATCGCCCATCTCCCAGAAATTATCATGTTTGTTGCCGTTCAGAATATGGTCTGCGGGAAGGTGTTTCGCCCATATCGAAGCCGCCTCGTCATCGCGAGACAAGCCTTCTTCAGGAGAACCCTCAAACACCGTCGCATAAAGGTTCGATGGGTCTATTTTTAGAACATCTACAATATATTCCCAAGCGAAATCAATCGCTTCTTGCTTAAAATAGTCGCCAAACGACCAGTTGCCGAGCATCTCGAACATGGTGTGGTGATATGTGTCATGCCCAACCTCCTCCAGGTCGTTATGCTTACCGCTTACTCGCAAGCATTTCTGGCTGTCCGCTACGCGAGGATATTTGATAGGATCGTTGCCCAGAATGATTCCCTTCCACGGGTTCATTCCGGCATTGGTAAACATCAATGTGGGGTCATCTTTGATAACCATCGGCGCGGAGGGTACTATTTGATGCCCTTTCGACGCCATAAAGTCCAAAAAGGACTGACGAATTTCTTTACTTGTCAACATATATTCTTTTTCACTTTTTTCATTCACAATAGGTAAAACTAAACCTCGTTAAAAGGTCGTTAAAACCTCGTTAAAAGGTCGTTCGGACATTTACCGTTTTTTTTTATTGAGCAGGAGTCTCATTCGGTATGTCCGCAGGTTTGTCAAAACGGTTTCCTCCTGTCGTTGTTTTGAAATCAATAAACTCGCGGCGGGGCTTTCCTTCTTTGTCCTCCCGCTCGATGAAAGGCAACAGATTAGCCGTCAGTTCGTCATACGAAGCGCGCTGACGTAACACATCTATCGCCATATAAATAGCATTACGCATGGAGGACGGGTCTGCCTCATTCTTGCCGGCTATGTCATAACCGGTTCCGTGGTCAGGAGAGGTTCGTACGATATTGAGTCCGGCGGTAAAATTGACTCCGCTCATATCGAGGGTTTTGAATGGTATTAAGCCCTGGTCATGATACATGGCAAGAATAGCGTCAAACTGCGCATAATGCTCAGAACCGAAGAATCCATCCGCAGCATAGGGACCAAACGCCCAAATACCTTGCTCTTTCGCCTTTGTGATTGCGGGAAGGATTATTTCCTGCTCCTCCTTGCCCAACAAACCTTGGTCACCGGCATGAGGATTAAGCGCTAACACGGCGATACGCGGTTTCTCCATTCCAAAATCACGCTTGAGCGACTGATTGAGAACCGCCAGTTTGGAGAGAATACGTTCTTCGGTTATTTGGGAGGGGATTTCCGCTATCGACACATGGTTGCATACTAACGCTACACGCAAATTGCCGCTACACAGCATCATCAAACTCCCTTTGCCGCTTGGTACTTCAAACAGTTTTTCCAAATACTCCGTGTGTCCGCCGTTGAGCGCTTCCTTGCTAATCGGAGAAGTCACAAGCGCTTGCACCTTACCGGCTTTGAGATCAGCGCACGCGCGGTCTAAAGAAGCTTTGGCGGCTTTGTTAGACGATTCGGTATTCTTGCCGAACTCCACGGGCAGATTATCCGTATAACAGGTAATGAGGTTCAGACGACCGTCTTTCGCTTGTTCGGGAGTCTCTATCAGATTCCATGTTACATTTCGATGGTCTTCATCCAATGTTTGAAGATGCTGCTTCGCTACTACGGCATTGCCGTATATTACCGGACGCATGATTTCGAACATGTAGCCGGTCAACAATGCCTTGATTAGCACTTCATACCCAACGCCGTTAGTATCTCCGGCGGTGATAGCTATTATTGGTTTCATGTCAATATTTTTCGTTATGTATTTTCTCGTATAGTAGTTTGGATGGGTCGTATGACTTGCGTTCTTCGTCTTTATAACCGACAGTAACAACGCAAATGACCGTCAACTCATCCGGCACACCGGTCAATTTCTTAATCAAACTCTCCGCTTCGTCTCTTCCCTCTATATGACACCAACACGCCCCTAATCCTTGGTCCTCTGCCGCTAACAACAGATGTTCAGCAGCAATCGCGCCATCAAAGAGCGCAGTCGAAGACTTATGTGTGTCCACAGCAACGACGATTGCTGCCATCGCCGTCTCTAACATTCCTGCGCCGTACTCTTTGCAAGGAGCCATAGAACGAATGGTTTGCTCGTCACGAACTACGACAAACTCCCACGGATTCAGACGTTTACCCGAAGGAGACATCAACGCGCAACGAAGCATATAATCTATTTTCTCCTGCTCTACCGGCTTCGGCAGGTACTTGCGGATGGAACGCCGTTTTTGGCATAAATGTTCAAAAGATTCCATAATAATCCATTTTAGCGTGCAAAAGTACAAAAAAAAATTGACATACGCAAGCGCGCGTGTACTTTTTTATAAAAAAGTGACTTTTTTTATTTAAAAAAGAAGCATTAGTAACTCGGTACTTTCTCATATCATTTATTTTTTGTACCTTTGCATGTTTTTTCGCATAAATCACAAATCATAAATCATAAATTTGAAAATTGCGCAGCAATAATCGTTCGAGCGAAGCGAGATAAGAAATCATAAATCATAAATCATTAATATGGATAGTAAGTACAATCCTACAGACATCGAAGCACGCTGGTACCAATACTGGCTGGACAACAAACTCTTTCATAGCGAGCCGGATGGCCGCGATCCGTTTACCATCGTGATTCCGCCGCCTAACGTAACGGGTGTGCTGCATATGGGACACGTCCTCAACGAGACGATCCAAGACATCCTCGTTCGTCGCGCGCGTCTCGAAGGTAAGAACGCGTGCTGGGTGCCCGGTACCGACCATGCTTCTATCGCTACCGAAGCAAAAGTGATCAAACGCCTCAAAGAGCAAGGCATCAACAAGTCCGACCTCACACGTGAGCAGTTCCTCAAACATGCGTGGGATTGGACCGATGAACACGGAGGAATCATCCTCAAGCAGCTCCGCAAACTCGGCTGTTCATGTGATTGGGACCGCACGTCCTTCACCATGGACGAGACCCGCTCGAAAGCAGTCATCAAAGTGTTCTGCGACCTCTATAAGAAAGGCCTTATCTACCGCGGTTTGCGTATGGTTAACTGGGACCCCGAGCGCCAGACTGCCCTCTCCGACGAAGAGGTGATCTACCACGACGAGCATAATAAGTTCTACTACCTGCGTTACGAAGTAGCGGAAGAGCCGGGCAAATATGCCATCGTCGCTACTACTCGCCCAGAGACGATCTTCGGCGATATAGCGGTCTGCATCAACCCCAAAGAGGAGAAGAACCAGTGGCTCAAAGGCAAGCACGTCATCGTACCGGGCGTCGGGCGTGTGATCCCTATTATCGAGGACCGCTACGTGGAGATCGGTTTTGGTACCGGTTGCCTCAAAGTGACGCCGGCGCACGATGTGAACGACTACGCCCTTGGTCAGAAATATAATTTGAAGACCATCGATATCTTCACGCCGGATGCGCATTTGAACATGGACACGGTAGAGCCGGAACTCCAACCCAACGTACGCAAGTACCATGGTATGGACCGTTTCGACTGCCGCAAACAGATCGTAGAAGACCTCAAAGCGCTCAACCTCGTCGAGAAAATCGAAGACTACGACAATAAAGTCGGTTATTCTGAGCGTACGAACGTGCCTATCGAGCCGCGTTTGAGCCTCCAGTGGTTCGTGAAAATGCAACACTTCGCAGACATCGCCCTCCCGCCGGTAATGAACGACGAGATTGTCTTCTATCCCGCGAAATACAAGAACACATACCGCAACTGGCTTGAGAACATCAAAGATTGGTGTATTTCCCGTCAACTCTGGTGGGGTCACCGCATCCCGGCGTACTACGATGCGGACCTGCTCGCGCAGACCGGCCTCGAGAACTACCCGGACGACAAGATTATCGTTTCCGAGACGAAGCCGGAAGGTAACTACGTACAGGACGAAGGCGCTTTGGATACATGGTTCAGCTCGTGGTTATGGCCTATTTCTTTGTTCGACGGCATTGAGCATCCTGACAACAAAGAGATCAACTATTACTACCCGACCGCAGACCTCGTAACGGGACCGGACATCATCTTCTTCTGGGTAGCGCGTATGATTATGGCGGGCTACGAATACCAAGGCAAAATGCCGTTCAAGCACGTCTATTTCACAGGTATTGTGCGCGACAAACTCGGACGCAAGATGTCCAAATCCCTTGGTAACAGTCCTGACCCGTTAGACCTCATCGAGCGTTTCGGCGCCGATGGTGTGCGTATGGGTATCCTGCTCTCTGCACCTGCAGGCAATGACATCCTTTACGATGATGCCCTCTGCGAGCAGGGACGTAACTTCTGCAACAAGATCTGGAACTGTTTCCGCATGGTCAAAGGTCTGGAAATTTCAAATGACAAATCTCAAATGTCAAATGATTACGCTATACGTTGGTTCGAAGCAAAGCTTCAAGAAACGGAGGGCGTAATTGCAGACCTCTTCTCCAAATACCGTCTCTCCGAGGCGCTTATGGAGATTTACAAACTCTACTGCGACGAGTTCAGCGGCTGGTATTTGGAGATGATCAAACCCGCATACCAACAACCGATTGACCGCGCTACGTACGAAGCCACTCTCGCATTCTTCGACCGCTTGCTCGTACTCCTCCACCCCTTCATGCCGTTCATCACCGAGGAACTCTGGCAAAACCTCTATGAGCGCAAACCGGGAGAAAGCATCATGGTAGCTGTCAAACACGAAAACGAGACGAAAACGACACGAAAACGAGACGAAAACGATGCGGTACTTGCAGCCATCGAAACCCTAAAAGAGATTGTATCCGGCGTACGTAATGTCCGCGCGTCAAAGAACATCCCGCAGAAGGAGCGTCTGACCCTCTATTTCGAAGGAGCAGATACTTACCAATATGCGTCTCTCCTCCAAAAACTCGCGAATGTTGAAATAGCAAATGGCAAATCTCAAATGTCAAATAACAAATCGACGTTCCTTGTAGGAACGGTCGAATATGCTATCCCGATGGACGCGTTCATCAATGTAGAGGAAGAGCTCAAGAAACTCGAAGCCGACTTGGCGCACCAGCAAGGTTTCCTCAAAGGTGTCATGGCGAAACTCTCCAACGAGCGCTTCGTCCAGAACGCCAAACCGGAAATCGTTGCTCTCGAGCAGAAAAAGAAAGCCGATGCCGAATCCCGCATCGCCTCTCTCGAAGAAGCCATAAAAGCTTTAAAAGGATAACAATTTAACAATTTAACGGTTTAACAATTTAACAATTTAACGTTTTAACCGTTAGTGCAAAGGAATGTGATGCTCGTGCTTCCAACGCTTATGTTGGAGCACGAGTTCATTTTTTGTCTGATTCGTACAAAACGTATCCTCAAACCGTTCCCATATATAACTGACCGCCAGACTCGACGGATGTACCAAATCATCGGCATAAAAGCGGTAGTCCCTTAACTCGTCCAGCAAGATCTCATAGCTCGGAAAATAAGAAATTCGCTCTGTATTCTGCACTCTGTTTTCTGTATTCCCCAATTCCTCTACCGCCATCAAAAGCGTAGCTTTGGATAGTTGGTTCTCATGCAGCCCGTCCTTTATATGCCGGATAGGCGAAACGGTAAAAATCCAATGTTTGTCTTTGTATTGCTCCAAAATAGGTCGCCACGCCGCCACAATCTCTTCTACCGAAAGGCGGCGTCTGGTAAAGAGTTTCTCCGGCAATTTATGGCAATTACCAACTACATCTCCGTTCATCTCATACACCCAAGCTGTTCCAAAAGTCACAATCACTACTGTTGCTTCGTTCAGCGCTTTCTGCATAGCTACAATCGACTCATTCACAGCCTCTTCTGCTTCTTCTTTGGTTGACCGGGAGAAAGAACCATGATGCGCCATCGAGTGCCAGAGCCCGTCGTATTCCACGAGCGGCAATTTACAATTTGAAGAATTAAAGATTTGAAGATTAATAGCCTGCGCGATAGAAAGTGGATTATAGAGCGTACCGAAAGGATTACAAGTGACCTGCATATATCGCTGTTGCATTTGCGCGCCTATCTCGTCCGAGAAACACGATCCTAACAGGAGAATCTTATCCTCATACCCTATCTTCCATTCAGAAGGCTTTATATCTACTATGGTCTGTAATTTCATACACCCTAACAATAAACATCACACATAACACATCACACATCAAACATCACACATAACACATAATCCATCACACATCACTCAAAGTGCATCACTCTCGCCGGGCTTATCTTGCTGATGATCATGGACGGCAACAGTAACACCATGAGCGAAAGTACCACCGTTAGCACATTAATGGCGATAATCCATCCCCACGGAAAAGCGATGGGAACCGTATTTACATAATACGTCGCAGCCTCCAATGGAACCAAATGCCCGAAATACTGCAATGCCGCCAGTCCCAAACCGATAATATTACCCCAAAGTACTCCCTTTCCTATCAATAACGCCGCTTGAGTGAGGAAGATGCGCCGAACAAAACGGTTGTCTGCTCCCAACGCTTTGAGCGTCCCTATCAACTGTACGCCTTCCAAAATCAGGATTATCAGACCGGAAACGATATTGAAACCGGCTACTAACAACATCAACACAATAATAACTATCACATTCATATCCAACAAATCCAGCCATGCAAAAATAGCCGGATTCTGCTCATATAAAGTCTGCACGTAATAGACATTATAGCCGTTTTCGTCCAAATGATTAACCGTTGAGAAGTATATTTCGTCCGCAGTCTCGTTCAGAAATTGCACATCATCAACCAATATCTCAACACCCGAATAGACATTTTTATCCCATCCTTGCAGCCTTCGCACGGTTTCAATGGGCGTCAGTACAAATAATTCATCGTATTGGGTAAAACCGGTATCAAACAATCCCACTATCGTAAAACGGCGCGCGCGTACATCTTCTTCCTCTACGAAATAACTCGTCAACGCGTCTCCGACATGCAAGTGCAATTGCCGTGCTACAGACTGAGAAACAATGATTTCTTGCTGCGTCGCCGGTAATGTTCCTTCCACTATATTGCGAGCGAAGAAATCCCAATAATCTGTTCCTTTGAGGACAATTCCATGAAATGCGGAATCGGTTTTCAGCATCCCGGGCTTGGTGATAAATGGCGCTACGGATTCCACATGCCGGTAACCGGAAAGACTCGTTAACATGCTATCGGACACCTCGATAGGATGCAGATCGTACGTGTTGTTGTTATCAAACGAAACAACTTGTATATGTGCTCCAAAACCGGCCACTTTGTTGGTAATGGTCTGCTTGAAACCCACTACGATACAAAGAGTCAAAATCATAACCAATACACCCACAGTCATACCCGCCAATGCCACGCGCACAGCAGGACGGGATTGACGGTCTTTTCCTTCTTGGGAAAAATAAATCCGTTTGGCTATGTCTATTTCTGGTATATTTGGCATAATTTTTGTTGTAGTATTTTAGGTTCTACTACCGGTATGTGACTATGACAAAACGTATATTTTTTCTCTTCTCTGCTGCCATATTGGCGGGGTTCATTGGAGCCCAAGAACCGGCGGAGGAACGACCTCATCGCACGCCCGAGGATGAAGCGCTCAAACAAACTGTGCGCTTGGTTCGAGAGTTGGATATTAATGATTCCGTCCGATTTGACACGATCTACCGCATGCATCTAAAGTATGCCCGTTTTCGTCAAAAAGGGTTGACACGAGCGGAAAACATGGAGCGAATGCAGGCTATTCATAACGAACTCAAGCACTTGCTGACAAAGGATGAGTTTGAGCGATTTATGAACCATCCTGCCGAGCAGCCCAGACGCCCGAACGGAACCAACGCAATAATGCCCGCCAAACAAGGAGCGCCCATAGACTCCCAATCAAAAGACCGACAATAATATCGCTCGGGTAATGCGCACCGAGATATATTCGGCTATAGCAGTTTAATGCCACCCATACCATTAGGAATGAGGTGGCTGTTTTATTGCGATAGAGCAAACTGAATAGCAGACCGACTGCCATAGTATTGGCTGCATGCGAACTGCAAAAACCATATAAACCGCCTCTATAACCGTGTACCAAATGCAAAGACAATTCCTCATTATGCGTTGGGCGAAAACGGCAGACAAGAGGTTTCAGTATTCCGCTCGTCGTGAAATCACTCAATCCGACCGCTATACCGAATCCCACAAGCAAAATCAACACTTTCTTCCAGTCTCTGTAGCGATAATACAGTAGTACAAGAAGCAGGATATACAACGGTATCCATGTTACCGGCCTACTGATTAGCCACATCGTCTCATCAAGCCACTCGCTATGATGTCCGTTTATCCACAATACTATGTCTGTGTCGATGGTCAATGGTCAACTGTTCATAAGGATGGCGGTATGACAAGCCACTACTGCCGCTGTCTCAGTACGGAGCCGGCTGTCTCCCAGACTGACAGGAATGAAACCCGCCGCCAATGCTTCCGCTACTTCTTGCTCGCTGAAATCACCTTCCGGTCCAATCAAAACCAGCGCATCCCTGCCCCGCTCTATTACATCTTTTAAGTAACGCTTTTCGTCTTTGTAACAATGAGCGATGAAATTCTGCCCCTGGGTTCTTTGTACTTTTTCCCTTTGTGCTTCTATAAACGCATCGCACGGCGTCAATTCATGCAGTACGGGCAAATAAGGTGTCAAACTTTGCTTAGCGGCAGAAAGGATAATCTTTTCCAACCTGTCTGTTCGTAACTGCTTGCGCTCCGAGAAGCGGCATAACAGCGGCGTGATCTCGTCCACACCTATCTCAACACATTTCTCAATAGCCCACTCCATCCGCTCAATATTCTTTGTCGGGGCGATGGCAATATGCAAATGAAAATGATGATGCCGCTCCTGTTTCTCACACGAGACAATCTCGAAATCGCAATGTTTGGGATGCGGGTTCGTGATGCGCGCCGTATAGGTCGTTCCCTTCCCGTCCGTAATAAGTATCTCATCTCCTGTCGTATAGCGCAGAACCCGTACACAATGTCCACTCTCTTCCTCGGAGAGCGTTTGCTGTTTCTCTATGTCCGGACAGTAAAAGAGGTACATCTCACTCCACTTTTGCGACTGCAACGATTTTTTCTAAGCCTTCGTTTTGGACTTAATACGAATCAGTTTGTATTTGTAAGGATACATCTCTGAAGGTGGATTCTCGTAGCGAAGAATTTCGATATACAAGGTGTATATATAACCTTCTTCGAATGTGAATCCTTCTATTGCATTCACTTTGAAAAATGACTCTTCACCGGTATCCTCCCAATGTCCTGTAAAAAATGACTCCATGTGCGTGCCTTCAGAAGCGCCCCACGGAGAATCGGACACCTCCATCTCTATAATATGAGACTCGGTTATAAAAGTCCTTTTAGCATGACTTTTCCAACCCTCTTTCTCACAGGAAGTCAAGACTAATGCTATTAGCATTAAAGCAAATAATAAATACTTTTTCATGCTCTTTGTAATTTACAATTCTGATTCTTTCAGCCGCTCGGCGTTCTCCGCTACCTGTAGCGCATCGATGACGCCTTGAATGTCACCATCCATGAACGCAGCTAGATTATAGACCGTGTACCCTATCCGGTGGTCGGTAATACGACCCTGTGGATAGTTGTACGTACGAATCTTGGCGCTTCGGTCGCCTGTAGAAACCATCGTCTTACGGCGTGCCGCTATGTCATCAATGTATTTCTGATGCTCCTTATCATATATTTGCGTACGCAGGCGCGAAAGAGCACGCTCTTTGTTTTTCGGCTGGTCACGTGTCTCAGTACACTCAATCAGTATCTCCTGCACTTCGCCTGTATTGGGATTCTTCCAGTTATAACGGAGTCGCACGCCGGATTCCACTTTGTTCACATTTTGTCCTCCGGCTCCACCTGAACGGAATGTCTCCCATTTGATCTCGCCTTCGTTGATATGCACTTCGAACTCATCCGCTTCGGGAAGAACGGCCACTGTAGCTGCCGAAGTATGTACGCGCCCTTGCGTTTCCGTTACGGGCACACGCTGAACACGATGAACGCCGCTCTCGTACTTGAGTGTACCATACACGTTCGTGCCGGTTACATTGAATATGATTTCCTTATAACCGCCGGAGGCGCCTTCGGTGAAAGAAGAGATGCTGTATTTGAACCCTTTCATTTCAAAATACTTGGTGTACATGCGGAAAAGGTCGCCTGCAAAAATAGCAGCCTCGTCGCCGCCTGTGCCACCGCGAATCTCCATGACGACATCCTTGCCATCCTCCGGATCCTGAGGCAACAGTTGTAACTTCAACTCTTCTTCCAACTTCGGAATCAGAGGTTCCAGTTCGTCTATCTCTGCCTTCGCCATCTCTTTCATCTCCGCATCGGACTCATTGAAAAAGAGGTCTTTGGCTTCCTGCAATTCGGTTACGGCTTTCTTGTAACGGTGTGCCACTTCCAATACGCGTTCCAAATCATGATAATCACGATTCAGACGTACATAACGCGCCTGATCCGCTATTACTGAGGGGTCGGTTATCAGCAGACTCACTTCATGGAACTTGGCTTCCAAACCTTCTATTTTATCAAGAATATCCACCTAACAATTTAACCATTTAACGGTTTAACAATTTAACAATTTAACCATTTAACAATTTAACAATTTAACGATTTAACGATTTAACGCTGCTTGCAGCGTATTCTGCAAGAGGCTGACGATGGTCATCGGTCCGACACCTCCGGGCACGGGAGAGATAGCTCCGGCAACGAGTGCAACATGTTCATAATCAACATCTCCAACCAACTTGTAGCCGCGAGGAGAAGAAGGGTCCTCAACACGGTTGATGCCCACATCGATGACCGTGGCGCCGGGTTTGACCATCTCGCCTCTCAGTAAGTTTGGACATCCGGCGGCTACGATGATGATGTCTGCTGTGCGGCATATGCTGGACAAATCCTCTGTCTTCGAATGACAGATGGTGACGGTGGCGTCGCCAAGAGACGCCGCACTCATACCGGGCAAACTCAAATACGGACGTTGCATCAGCATGATTGCCATCGGTTTGCCGACGATATTGGAACGTCCGATAACAACCACATGCTTGCCTGCGGTAGGTATATGATAGTACTCCAATAAACTGCGTATTCCTGCGGGCGTGGCGCTCGGTATAGCGGGTAGTCCTTGCACGCTGCGTCCCATGCTCATAGGAGTCAGACCGTCCACATCTTTGCGGTAATCAATCGCGGTCAGCACTTTCGCCTCGCTGATATGCTCCGGGAGAGGCAGCTGGACGATAAAACCGTCAACCGACGAGTCCTCATTCAGCCTGCGTACCGTTTCCAGTAATGTATCTTCCGTGATATCTGCCTCGTAAGCTATTTTCGTCGCTTTTATTCCCACCTCGTCACAGGCTTTGATTTTGTTCGCCACATACGTCTCAGATGCCGGATTATGACCGACGATAATAATGACTAACGAAGGGGCACGATGCCCTTTCGCGGTAATGGCGGTTATCTCTTCACGCAGGTTGGCACGTTTCTCCGCGGCTACTTTTTTCCCGTCCAGCAGTATCATTCGTTTCGGTGTTTATGTTTGTATATACCGTAGCCTATCAAACTCAACAGAACTATCGAAAGGAGCGTCAGGCCGATGATGACTTCCCAGTCCGTGCCGTGTTCTTTAAGCCATATTTGGTAATTCTTCTTAATGGATTTCCAGTCGCGGTCATTCAGGAAGGGACTGTCGTAGACACGATGAGGACGATAGACGTTCGGTTTCGCTCGTACCACGCTATGCTGCAACGAATCCATTTTCAACTCGCGGGCAAGGCTGTCTCCGGCTAAGATGGCTTCGTACTCTTCCCCGATACGGATTCCCAGCGCATCCACATTCATCTCCGTGGCAGGATTGTCGTTCGGCATTTGCTTGAACTCGTCCACAAACAACTTCACCAGCATATAGCCTCCGATGCTGAATGCCACCACAAGGACTAATATCAAGCCGATATATGCTTGTTTGTCACGGTCACTGAGGCCGCTGAACAATCTGCGGGAACGACCGGATTCACTATGGTGGTGATGATGGTGTTTGCGTGCCTTACGTTCCTCCCAACGCGGCTGATATGTTTTTTCGGTGCTTTGCACGTTAAGTAGTTAAATAGTTAAATGGTTAAACAGTTATGGTTATTCATTGCGGTTGTTTTGACCGTTATTAGCTTGCAATGTTTGTATTAAAGCACTTATTTTTGCAGAGATTGATATACATTTTGTTCGAAGATTCTCAGCTTTATCCATAGATAAATAATTCAAATCATGAGCCAAGTACAACATACTTTTGACTTCTCCACAAGAGCCATTTGATATATTCAAAAACGAGATAAATTGTTTATTGTCTTTTGCAACCTTACTGCGGTCAAAACCTTCTGCAATATTGTTCATAATAGAAACAGATGCCCGTTTAATTTGATCGTTAAAACTATAGTCTCTGTTTCGATTAAACTCTGTATATATTTCTTTATTTAATTGACGAGCTTCCTGCCAAATGACCAAATCCTCAAAATTCTGAATAGTCATAATATATTAACAATTTAACAATTTAACGGTTTAACAATTTAACAATTTAACGGTTTAACAATTTAACAATTTAACGGTTTAACGGTTTAACAATTTAACAATTTAACGGTTTAACGGTTTAACAATTTAACAATTTAACGGTTTAACAGTTTAACAATTTAACAATTTAACAATTTAACAATTTAACAATTTAACAATGAAACGTTACCGACGTTTCATTTGCTGCACTTTGCGCATCATCTTGGATGTTTGCTCGAACTGTTTGAGGAAGCGGTTCAACTCCACTATCGTCACACCGGCTCCTTTGCAGATACGGTTCTTACGGCTGCCGTTCAGCAGACTCGGGTTGGAACGCTCCGCGGGAGTCATCGAGTTAATCATCGCCTCGATGGGTTTGAACGCATCGTCACTAATCTCTACGCCTTTCATCGCCTTGTCCATGCCGGGTATCATGCCCATCAGGTCTTTCATTGAACCCATCTTCTTTATTTGGTTGAGCTGGCCGATGAAGTCGTTGAAATCGAACTGGTTCTTCGCTATCTTTTTGCTGATACGGCGTGCTTCGGCTTCGTCGTACTGTTCTTGTGCGCGTTCTACCAGGCTGACAACATCGCCCATTCCTAATATACGATCCGCCATACGAGCAGGATGGAACACGTCCAACGCCTCCATCTTCTCACCCGTTCCGATGAACTTGATAGGTTTGTTAACCACCGAACGGATGGATAGAGCTGCTCCACCACGGGCATCGCCATCCAATTTGGTCAGAACCACGCCATCAAAATCCAGACGGTCGTTGAACTCTTTGGCTGTATTGACTGCGTCCTGACCCGTCATCGCATCCACCACAAACAGCGTCTCGGACGGATTAATCGCCTCTTTGATTGACGCTATCTCTTGCATCATCTGCTCGTCTATGGCCAAACGGCCAGCCGTATCTACAATCACTACGTCGTAGCCCATTCTACGTGCCTCCGAGATGGCAGCTTGCGCTTTCTTCACTGGATTGCTCTCGTCTAATCCCAGATACACATGGGCTTTGATCTGCTCGCCGAGTACGCGCAACTGCTCGATGGCTGCAGGACGATACACATCGCACGCCACAAGCATCACACGCTTGTTCTTCTTGGTCTGAAGATAATTGGCAAGTTTGCTGGCAAAAGTAGTCTTACCGCTACCTTGCAAACCCGACATCAATATGACTGCGGGAGAGCCTTTGAGGTTCAACTCCTGAGCCTCGCCACCCATCAAAGACGCCAGTTCGTCATGAGTGATTTTGATCATCAATTGTCCCGGACGGACGGCATTGATGACGTTTTGACCAAGGGCTTTCTCTTTCACCTGGTCGGTAAACTGCTTCGCTGTTTTGTAGTTCACATCGGCTTCCAACAGCGCTTTGCGGATGTCTTTGACCGTCTCCGCAATATTGATTTCAGTAATTCGGCCTTCACCTTTCAGTATCTTGAAAGACCGTTCTAAGCGTTCTGATAAGTTATCAAACATATAATTATTTACGATTTTGCATTTACCATTTTTTATTTGCGGCTGCAAAGGTACTACTTTTTTTTGACATATGCAAATATTTTGTAGTTTTTAGAGTATCTAACCTCAATTCTCAACTCTCAATTCTCAATTCTCCATTCTCAACTCTCAATTCTCAACTCTCCATTCTCAATTGACTAAAATTCTCAATTCTCCATTCTCAATTCTCCATTCTCAATTCTCCATTCTCAATTGACTAAAATTCTCAACTCTCAATTCTCAATTCTCAATTCTCAACTCTCAGAAAGAAGCGCCGCTTCTAAAGCACTCAAAGGGTTTTGTTGGTTTTTATATAAAATTAACGCACCGGCACTATTCCTAAATTACGAATACCGAAATACATGAATTTTCCCACACTTCACTAGACCATACCTAGACCATATCTATACCATACCTAGACCATATCCG
>ONQO01000070.1 GCA_900319995.1 uncultured Bacteroidales bacterium | reverse complement strand
CCCGTTTCTCTCTCGGTTTTTCTTTTGAGCTTTTCACCCTTTAATAAGGAGTGCGCACGCATGGAAAGGTTGACTTAATTTAAGTGCCGCGTTTTTATAATTATTTCCATCCCATCTCCTTGCGGATATCTGAACAAACTTGGTTAAATGGATCAATCGACTCTAACCATGCCGGCATGTCAGCGTTCATCCAACCAAGAACTGTAATAAGATTGTCATGCAGGCAAGTCAAGTAATTCAAATCCCAACAAATAGCCTCTTGATGGAAAATACGGTTTCTCAAACGACGCAGTGTGTTGCATGGAGCCGACACATTCTTGCGTTGACGATCTTTCTTGGGGAGGAATGGAAAAGCTTTGCGTAAAGATTTCCATAGAACACGCTCGTATTGGCTATTGAGTAACATTACCCAAAAACCAAATGTCATTTCAGAAAGAATCTTATCCGGAGTTGCTTTTTCTCCTCGATTACGAATGAGCGATTTTGCTTTGTCTATTTCTGTCACCAGAGGTTGTAATTCCGGTGTGGTGTAAAATAGATCAAACCACTCCTCTTTACCTGCCAGATTCCGGAGTTCACGAGCCAATGCGTTACGCAAGGTTACCTCAAAACCGATAAACTGATATACAGCGACTCTGCCAAACGCAAATTCGCTTTGTAATGCATTACGGTCTTCCCCGAATCTCCATGATTGTATGCAATATACTTGCTCAATCGCTGTGCAGAGAAAGCCTCTGTTAAAATATCTAATTCACTCTTAGCCATACAAATAAAAAACCCGGATTCATCACCAGCATCATATCTGGGAGAGGAATTACCGGGACTGCGGTGCAAAGGTACTACTTTTTTTTAAAATTGACCAAATTTTTTGAGAACAAAATTCATTTTTTCTTCATTTTTCTCCTCTTTTCTCTATTTTTCTCTTTTTTAGGGGGACAAAATTGGCTTTTCTATTCAGAAAACCAATAATCGACAGAGCGAAGCGGCGGAGAAATCTTTTTCTTTTTGGGGGACAAATCATTTTTTCTTTTGGGGATGTTTGGCGTTTCACGCCTTCACAAATTCACACATCCATGTATGTTGAATGTTTTTCGTAATATTCAACTACTATTTTTACTTAACGCAATGTTTTGGAAAACTTTTCAACACGATAAAAATCATAAATTGCTTATTATGTTTACTTTACATTTTGTTTTTGGATAACTTTTCTGTTTTGTTGAAAAATTTTCTTGTCAAAAAGTTTGCACAATTCAAAAAAAAGATGTACCTTTGCACTCGATTTCGCGCTAACGAAAAATATGTTAAAATGAACGATTAAAAATACACAACAATAATTATGGAAACTTATATTATTAAACGTGATGGTAAAAAAGAGCTTTTTACCATTGACAAAATCAAAAATGCCATTTCAAAGGCATTCTTGGCTGTAGGTGCTTTTGCGACTGAAGAAACATTGGGCGCCATCTTGTCCCATCTGCGTGTGCGCAACGAACAGACAGTAGAGGAAATCCAGAATCAGGTTGAAGTAGCGCTGATGGCGGAAGGGTATTATCAGGTTGCAAAGGCGTTTATTCTCTATCGTCAAGGACACACGGAAGACCGTGAGACGCAGCAGCGTTTGGATTTTATGATGAACTATGTGCAGGCAAGCAACGCCGCCGAAGGCTCTAAATTCGATGCCAATGCCAATGTGGAGCACAAGAACATCGCGACTTTGATTGGCGAACTTCCCAAGCAGGGCTTCATTCGCTTGAATCGCCGCTTGCTGACCGAGCGCATCAAACAGATGTACGGCAAGGAGCTTAGTGATCGCTACATGCAATTGCTCAACCAGCACTTCATTTACAAGAACGATGAGACCAACCTCGCCAACTACTGCGCATCTATCACTATGTACCCTTGGCTCATCGGAGGCACGAAATCGATTGGTGGTAACGCAACTCCTCCTCACAACCTCAAATCTTTCTGTGGCGGATTCATCAATATGGTCTTCATGGTCAGTTCGATGCTTTCAGGCGCGTGCGCTACGCCCGAGTTCCTTATGTATATGAACTATTTCATCGAGTTGGAGTACGGAGAAGACTACTACAAACGTGCCGACGAAGTGGTGGATCTCAGCCTTAAACGCAGAACGATAGACAAAATAATCACAGATTGCTTCCAGCAAGTAGTGTATAGTCTTAACCAACCTTCCGGTGCTCGTAATTTCCAATCGGTATTCTGGAACATCAGTTATTATGACCGTTACTATTTCAAGAGCTTGTTCGAGAATTTCCGTTTCCCGAACGGCGAAGCGCCTCATTGGGAGAGCCTCGATTGGTTGCAGAGACGCTTTATGAACTGGTTCAACGAGGAGCGTACTCGTTGCGTGCTCACTTTCCCGGTGGAAACAATGGCATTGCTGGCCGAGAACGGCGACATCAAGGATAAGGAATACGGAGATTTTACGGCGGAGATGTACGCGAAAGGGCACTCGTTCTTTACCTATGTGTCTGACAATGCGGATAGTCTCTCCAGCTGCTGCCGTCTGCGTAACGAAATAACCGACAACGGTTTCAGTTACACTCTCGGCGCCGGTGGTGTTTCTACCGGTTCCAAATCTGTGCTGACGATCAACCTCAACAGGGCTATCCAGTATGCCGTACGCAACAACATCCCTTACCAGGCATATGTTGAGGATGTGGTCAACCTCATGCACAAAGTGCAGTTGGCATACAACGAGAACCTGAAGAATCTGCAAGAGAAAGGAATGTTGCCTCTGTTCGATGCAGGTTACATCAACATCGGCAGACAATATCTTACTATCGGAGTGAACGGTCTTGTGGAAGCGGCTGAGTTCCTCGGACTGGAGATAAAAGACAATCCTGAATATGCTCATTTCGTTCAAGAAGTGCTCGGCATCATCGAGAAACTGAACAAACAATATCGTACCAAAGATGTTATGTTCAACTGCGAGATGATTCCTGCTGAAAACGTCGGCGTTAAACACGCTAAATGGGACAAGGAAGATGGTTATGTTGTTCCTCGCGACTGCTATAACAGTTATTTCTACCGCGTAGAGGACACCTCTCTCAATGTGCTTGACCGCTTCCGTCTGCACGGACGTAAGTATATAGAGCACTTGACAGGTGGTAGCGCTTTGCATTGCAACTTGGAGGAACACCTCAGTCAAGAGCAATACCGCCAACTGTTGCGCGTAGCCGCTATTGAAGGATGTAACTATTTCACATTCAATATCCCCAACACGGTATGTAACGACTGCGGACATATTGACAAACGCTACCTCAAGGAGTGCCCGCATTGCCATTCGAAGAATGTGGACTACCTCACTCGTGTCATCGGATATATGAAACGTGTGTCTAACTTCTCAGAGGCACGCCAGAAAGAAGCAGCCCGAAGATATTACGCTGAAGCATCCAAAGCACCGAAATGCTGAAAGTAGCATCCTTTGATATCGTTTTTCAAGAGATTCCCGGAGAGGTGACGCTTGCGCTCAACCTCTCCGGTTGTCCTTGTCATTGTCCGGGATGTCACAGCCCGCATCTCTGGGAAGATATTGGAGAAATTCTGGATGAATCTCTTTTGGAGGATCTTGTAGAACGCTACAAAGGACTCATCACTTGCGTCGCGTTCATGGGAGGCGACCAAGAGCCCTTGTATGTTGTCCAATTGGCGAAATACATACATCATGTAATGTCAAAAGGAGAAGCGCAACTAAAAACGGCGTGGTATAGCGGCCGGACAAGTTTTCCTGCCGAGGAGATTTTTGATTACGTCAAATTAGGTCCATATGTTGAGTCACTCGGTGGACTGAAAAGCGAAAAAACAAATCAGCGACTCTACAAACGTGTTGAAGGGAAATGGGAAGATATCACTTCGACTTTTTGGACAAATAGAGTTGTAACTCTGAAGTAACGCACAAGGGAAGAACAACCTATCTCAGGTCAACGGTGAACTTGAGGTTGTATCTTCTGCCAGTTAGGTAATTCGGACTCGCCCATTGTTGGCCATATGCGTCGGCTACCCAGAAATAGGAGTTGACGTTTTTCCAGCCCACAAGATTGAATACTTCGAATTGAATCGCCCATTGTTTCACATGTTTGGCGCTGGGTTTGCGCATGAATTTAGCGGTCTGAGCATTAAAGACGTACGTGGCTCCTATGTCAATACGTTTGTACGTTGGCATTCTTCCCCAAGCTTGATTGTTGCGCGGAGCGTAATAAGGCTGCCCTTCGGAAAATTGCATTTTCAGATGGAATTTCAACTGAGGTAGTTGCGGGATATAATCCTGGAAGAGCATAGAGAAGTTAAACCTTTGTTCCTGAGGACTTGGAATCCATTTGCTTGTGCCTATTCCTCTTTGTTTTGCGGTCATAGTAGAGAAGGATATCCAACTGTCAGCGCCCGGCACCAATTCGCCATACAACTTCAAGTCCAATCCCGCCGCATATCCCTCTGAGTCGTTCTTGCCGGAATACCGGACACGTACATTATCCACAGTATAGCTCTCCATTCGGTCAATATATTTGTAATATCCCTCGGCGGTGAGTTTAAAGGGCCTTCCCCATGCGCGGAAATAGTAATCTCCTCCGAGAACGACATGCACGGAACGTTGTGCTTTGAGTTGCCGGTTGAGTTGTATTCGCGTGACCCCTAAAGCATCGGTAATGGTGTCACGCAGTTCCTTGTAAAAAGGCGCTTGATAATACAGACCGGTAGCGAGGCGGAAACAGAAATCGCGTTTCCAACCGGGAATCCATTCAACGGAAGCACGGGGAGAGGGGAGAATCTCATTGTTCCAACTCCACCATTGTAGTCGTCCTCCAACCTGTAAAATCCATTGACCGGATGGAGTATGCCATTTATGTTCGTTTAGTACGAAAGTTTGCAATCGTGCGGATGTCATTGCACTGTCGCCCCGCATAGCGTAATATAATTCCAGAAAATGTCCGTCGTTAGGCAGCGAGTATCCCGCAGAATCCCGCCATTCCCATTCGCTAATATGGTCACGGATAAGTTCGGCTTGTGCAGAAACGCCCCACTTCAGGGTATTGTCTCTTTTTTTCCACGAAGCGTTGTGCGCTAAGGTAATAACACCTGCTTCCAGACTATTTCTCGCGTGCTGGTGAAATATTCCTGTCCCTAACGCCTCGCTCACTTCGCCAGCCGGGGCATTTGAGAGCACATATTCGCCGGTAATATCGAAGTTCTCCCGTTCGTTGGTGTAAAATCCGCTTACATCGAAGCCGATGTTGAGTTGTTCATCGGGTTGGCTAAATTCCGCATTGGCGCTCAATGCAGCAAAAGCAGTCAGGAACTTGTCTTTCTCTTGTCCTTCATAGTAAATGCTGAGGTTTTTGGCATTCTGCCCACCAAATGATTCACTTAGCGAATCCGGAGTGAAACGATAGTCGTTCTGGCTTACGTTCCCGAGGAAAGACATCGACCATTTACCTTTATCGTTTACTCCTTGGCTCTTGTTCTTTGCGTTGGGCATCTTCCATGTGATAAAGGTCTGATAATCAATATAGGTGGGTTGATAGTTACCCGCGGTTGCTAATCCGCCGAGCATGTATTTGCTGGTTTTGTACCGTAGCCCATGCATCTGGCTGTATGTGCTGTCGCCATGCCCCACATACACCTGAGCGCCTAATAAACTGGCGCTTAAGCTTGCTTCGAATGCTTGAGGACGTTTGTAGGTAATGTCTAAGACCGATGACATCTTGTCTCCATATTGAGCACTATAGCCACCGGCAGAGAAACGGACATTCTCCACCATCTCGGGGTTGACAAAACTGAGTCCTTCTTGTTGACCCGAACGAATGAGTAACGGCCTGTGCACTTCGATTCCGTTCACATACACGGAGTTCTCGTCGAATGAACCTCCACGTACGTTGTATTGGCTGCTCAGTTCGTTGGTCTGACTCACACCGGCAAATGTAATCAGCAGACTTTCAATAGATCCGCCCGTAGCGTCCGGCATTATACGCGTGGCAGAGGCATCTATATAATCCATCGTGCCCTGTGTATGCTTGATTCCTCGTACTTCGATTTCGTCAAGCCATTGTTCATCGGTTAGTAATTGGACGTTTATGTTCAAGACATCGTGCAAATCGATAATTCGCTGTTGCACACTCGTATAACCGACCATTGAGAAAGAGATCACAATGGTGTCGGCTTCTTCCAACAGCAGTTCATAATAGCCGTTCTTGTTCGTCGTAGTTCCAATTGGCAGGTCTGAATCTAAAGAAACAACGTTGGCGAATTCGATGCCGACATTGTCTTGGTCAACTACATATCCATAGACACGCACATTGCGGCTGTATGCCAAAGGCATCAGGCTAAGCATTAAAAGCAACAACAATATATTTTTTCGTACGCGCGTGTGCATTATCATCCATTTTAGCGCACAAAGGTACTGCTTTTTTTTTATATCCGCAAGGAAAAAGGAAAAAAACGTTGTTTTATTTGCGTATATGCGAATTTTTTTGTACCTTTGCAGCCGTAATTAAAAATCTTGTATTGTGAAAAATGCAATTGTTCGTTTTTGCGGAGATTCGGGTGATGGCATGCAACTAACGGGTAACTTGTTTGCCCAATTGGGAGCAGAATTAGGTCACGAAATCTCCACACTTCCGGATTTTCCGGCAGAGATAAGAGCGCCGCAAGGTACATTAGGCGGCGTAAGTGGTTTTCAAGTTGAGTTAGGGAGTGAAGTATATACTCCCGGAGATAAAGCGGATGTTATTGTGGCTATGAACGCTGCGGCTTTGAAAGTGTGCACGTTAGGCAGCCATTTTAATCACCCGCAGGCTCATTACGATGATGACTTTGCTCTCTATCATCGGTATGCCGTTGTTATCGTGGATACGGATTCTCTGAGTCCAAAAGATTTGGAGAAAGCGCAGTACCATACGGATAATCCCTTTACGGAGCTTGGTATTCCGGAGTCCGTACAAATTGTGCCGGTGGCGCTGACCTCGCTTACCAAAGAGGCGTTGAAAGAGTCCGATATGGATAACAAAGCCGTTCTTAAATGCCGGAATATGTTCGCATTGGGCTTGATTTACTGGCTGTTTGATGAACCGATGGAAAAAGCGATTCATTTGCTGGAGGACAAATTTAAAAAGAAACCCGCCCTCATTGCTCCTAACACCAAGGTAATGGTGGATGGGTATAATTATGGTCAGAATCTGGCGCTGAATATTAATCGGATCCACTTGGATGGTCGTCCCGCCGAGGCACACGGAAAATATACGTCTATAGCCGGAAACCGGGCTACTGCGTTTGGGTTGATTGCCGCGGCGGAGAAAGCAGGAAAGCATCTTTTCCTTGGTTCTTATCCTATTACGCCGGCGACAGACATCCTGCATGAATTGGCTTCGCGCAAGGATATGAACGTGATGGCCGTTCAGGCAGAGGACGAGATAGCAGGTGTCTGCACGGCTATCGGCGCTGCATTCGCCGGCGATCTGGCCTGTACCACAACTTCCGGACCGGGTTTGAGTCTCAAATCAGAGGCTATTGGTTTAGCCGTTATGGCAGAGTTGCCTTTGGTGGTTGTGGATGTGCAGAGAGGTGGTCCATCTACCGGACTTCCCACGAAAACTGAGCAAACAGACCTCCTTCAGGCGCTCTATGGCCGCAATGGAGAATGTCCGGTGGTGGTCCTTGCGGCATCGAGTAGTGCTAATTGTTTTGATTTTGCCTACGAGGCTTGCCGGATAGCGTTGGAGAATATGACACCCGTTATTTTGCTGACAGATACCTATTTGGCGAATGGAACGGCATTGTGGCGTATTCCTCAAATGAATGAGCTGCCGGAAATCCATCCGCAATGTGTTCCCGAGGAACTGAAAGGGAAGTATAATCCTGCCTTGAGGGACGAGCGAGGCGTGCGTTACTGGGCGTTTCCCGGTATGGAGGGGTACGAACACAGGAATATAGGTCTTGAGCGTGACGCACAGCGTGGTACAATCTCGACCAATCCTGAGAATCACGAGCAAATGGTACGGGCGCGGCAGCAAAAGATAGCGCAGATAGCTAATCAAATTCCCGAGCTGAAAGTGATAAAAGGGAGAAAAGATAGCTCTTCGGAAATTCTCTTGGTAGGTTGGGGTAGTACAGAAGGACATCTTCATGCTGCCGCCAACGAACTGGGTTGTGACCTCGTGCAGTTTAATTACATTTGTCCTCTTCCCCGCAACACGCGTGAAATATTGAGCAGGTACAAACGCATCATCGTTTGCGAACTGAATACCGGTCAATTCGCGGCATACCTGCGTTCGCAAATACCCGGACTTGAATTGGAACAGTATAATGAAATACAGGGACAACCGTTTGCGGTGGAAAGAATTGTCAAATTTGTAAAAAATAATGAATCGGTAAAGGAATAACGCAACATCGAAATATTGAAAAATATATGGAACCACAAGAATTCAAATCCGACCAATATGTACGTTTCTGCCCGGGATGCGGAGACCACGCGATATGTATGGCATTGCAGAAGGCGATGGCGCAAATAGGCATCCCGACGCACAAAGTGGCTGTAATTTCCGGTATAGGTTGTTCCAGCCGAATGCCGCATTATCTTAATACATACGGCTTTAATACCATCCACGGTCGCGGAGGCGCGATAGCTACGGGAGTCAAAACAAGCCATCCGGAATTGACGGTTTGGCAAATGTCGGGCGATGGAGATTGTCTCGCTATCGGAGGTAATCATTTTATTCATGAAATTCGGCGCAATGTGAATCTCAATGTGTGCATGTTCAATAACCGCATTTATGGTTTGACCAAAGGTCAGTATTCTCCTACGAGCCCAAAAGGATTTGTGTCCAAATCGTCGCCATTCGGCACGGTGGAGCGTCCGTTTGTCCCTGCCCAACTCGTGCTTGGTGCGGGAGGTACATTCTTCGCACGTACATTGGATGTGGATATGCCGACAACGGTTGAGAGTCTCGTCGCCGCACAGAAGCACAACGGGTGCTCTGTCGTAGAATGTCTTGTCAATTGTGTGATTTTTAATAATGGTACACACGCTTGGATAGCCGATAGAGAACAACGTGCTGAGCACTCGATTATCCTGAGGCATGGACAGAAAATGATTTTCGGAAAAGATAACGATAAAGGTCTCGCGGTTGTCATTGATCCGAAAACTTTTGTCCCTGAGATAATCGTAGTTCCTGCTGATGACCCGCGTGTCCTGACGCACGATGCTCAACAGCCGGATCCGACGCTTCATCGTCTCTTAGCACTCATGGGGCAGCATAGGTTTATGGAATGTAATAATGATTGTCCGGTTAACGACACATTGCCCGTTGCCCTTGGTGTCATTAGAAATGTGGAAGCGGAGACTTATGATGATGCTGTAAATAAACAAATTGCCGACGTTCGTAACAAGGCTAAAGCACATTGTTTCGACGAACTGACGGCAACTCTGGATAGTTGGCAGATGTAATACTGCCTATAAGGGTAAATAGATTACTTGTTTGGTCTTGAACCAATCACTTTCGAACCATTGGCTGCAGGGGGTAACCTCTGCAGTTTTTATAAATGGAGCTATTTCGGCTTGCAAATCTCCGCCTTTTAGCACAACGAGACCATTAGGTACTGCATTACGGTGTTTGTTTGAAATGTTTTTGCGTACCAGTTTGACCAAGTCGGGAAGAGGCATTACGGCGCGGCTGACTATGAAATCAAATTTCTGTTTTTCTTCCTCTACACGCTCTTGCTTGCAAACCACGTTGCTTAACCCCAATGATTGCGCAACTTCGGATGCTACCTTTATTTTCTTTCCGATAGAATCAATCAGCAGAAACTCGCATTCAGGGAATAGAATGGCTAATGGTATTCCGGGAAATCCACCACCGGTACCGACGTCCATAATCGTTGTTCCCGGTTGAAAAGGAAGCAGTTTGGCTATAGCCAGAGAGTGGAGTACATGATGTTCGTACAAATGGTCAATGTCTTTGCGCGAAATGACATTGATTTTGCTATTCCAATCGCGATAAAGAGCGTCAAGCTGAACGAATTGTTCGGCCTGACGCTCATTTAATTTGAAGTAATCGGTAATCAGCATAATTTACAAGGGTCATAATTTGACTTTGCTCATACCTTCAAATAATAATCAACAATTAACTATTCTGCCATATTGGTGAATACGTTTTGCACATCTTCATCCTCTTCGATTTTGTCAATGAGTTTCTGTACGGACTCTCGCTGGTCTTCCGGTAGCTCTTTCGTGTCGTTGGGAATACGGACAAATTCGATCGATTGAATCTCAAAACCGTTATCCTCAAGGTATTTCTGCATATTGATGGCCTCGTTGAAGTCGGAATAAATAACGATTGTGTTCTCCTCTTCGTCCACACCCAGTTCCTCAACGCCGAAATCGATCAATTCGAGTTCCAGTTCATCCAGGTCTATACCTTCTTTCATCGTCACGGTAAAGCATGCCTTGCGGTCAAAGAGGAATTGGAGACTACCTTGTGTGCCAAGCGTTCCGCCGAATTTGGTGAAATAGGAGCGGATATTAGCTACCGTACGCATGTGGTTGTCCGTAGCAGTCTCTACGAAAATGGCAATACCATGTGGACCATATCCTTCGTAATTGATTTCCTTATAGCCCTCCGATGATTTGTCGGTTGCTTTTTTGATGGCACGGTCGATGTTATCTTTGGGCATGTTCTCGCGCTTGCATTGTTGAATCAATGCACGCAGACGAGGATTCGAATCAGGATCAGGACCTCCCTCACGGGCTGCAATTGTGATCTCTTTGCCTAATTTGGTGAATGTGCGGGACATGTGTCCCCATCTTTTCAGTTTGGTTGCTTTGCGATATTCAAAAGCTCTTCCCATAGTTGTTGTTTTTTGATTGTTAATAAATGAGTTAAACGGCGGCCGGTCAAAGCCGCCGTTCATAGAGAGGGTTATTCCTCTTTCTTTTCTGCTTCCTCTGCTTCGGGTGCTTCTGGAGCCTTGTCTGCGTGGTCAAGAATGGTCTCAACATGAACTTCCTCGAACGTAATCTTGAACTCAACGCGGCGGTTCTTCTGACGTCCGGCTGCGGTCTTGTTGTCCGCTATCGGGCGAGTTAAACCATAACCGTGAGCTGACATGCGTTCGGCTGGAACACCTTGGTCAAGCAGGTATTTCATTACTGCATTGGCACGCTGGTCAGAGAGTCTCATGTTGTAGTCTTCCTTACCTACGTTGTCCGTATGACCTTGAACCTCAATGATATAATTCTTATTCTCAATGAAGATATCAGCGATTTGGTTCAGTAGCGGGTAGGACTTCGGCTTGATAGTGGACTTGCCGGTCTCAAACTCTATTCCCTGCATTGCTTTCTGGAGCATCTTTGTAATCGGCAACACCATCGCCATCGCTGTCTATCGGGCAACCATGCTTGTCAACTGTGCCTCTTGCCTCTTCCGGCGTTCCGGGACAATGATCTATATAATCAGGTACTCCATCCTTATCTTCGTCAAGAGGACAACCGAACTCATCTACTTTTCCGCGTGCTTCTGCCGGAGTGTCAGGACATTTGTCCATATAATCCTCTACACCATCGCCATCGGTATCTTTTGCACAACCATGCTCGTTAACGGTACTAATGGCTTCTGCCGGGGTGTTCGGACATTCGTCCAGATAATCAGGTACTCCATCGCCATCAGTATCTTTCGGGCAACCTTTTTCGTCAACCTTACCTTGAGCGGCTACTGGCGTGTTCGGACATTCGTCCAAATAATCGGGTACTCCATCACCATCTGTATCTTTCGGGCAACCGAACTCATCTACTTTGCCCCAAGCTTCTTCCGGAGTGTTCGGACATTTGTCCAGATAATCAGGCACTTTGTCTCCATCGCTATCAAGCGGACAACCGTTTTCATCCACATAACCGATAGCCTCTGAGGGGGTTCCGGGACATTTATCCAAATAATCGGGGACACCATCCTTGTCTTCGTCAACAGGACAACCTTTCTCGTCAACTACTACACCACGCGGGGTATTCGGACACATGTCAAGTTTGTCAATAACGCCATCCTTGTCTTTGTCGCGGTGGTTGGTTCCCCATACAATGGAGAAGCCCAGAGCCACATTAACCATTTTCGCTTTGTCCGGGAGAAGGTATTTTTTGGGGGCAGTCGGGTCGTTGCCGTTCGGCAATGCAGCGTAACTCGTTGGAATATAATCCATTGCGAGTGTCAAGTTGATTCCATCGTACGGCATAATGCTCAATCCAGCGCCGATGTTGCTGTACTTGCCGTTGTTCATCAGCGAGTAGGAGAGGGCAAGACTCAACCAGTTGAAGGGGCGGAATGCAGCACCGAGCGTCAATTCTTCATATAGACGTGCGTTGTACAATCGGGTAGCGGATACGATGCCTACGCCTACGCGATTGTCCCAGAAATTGGCATCCAAACCTACGTTCAGGCGGGCGGAAGCCATCTTCGCCGCACCGACTCCACTGCGTTTCATGTTTACCCCGTCCAACAGACCTTTGAGGTTATCTACCGCCTCATCAAGCACTTTCTGGGTCGAGAAATTGCCTTCTTCGTCGCGGTATTTCGGGTCGTTGTATTCGATCTCGCCGACGCCGGTAAATACCGTGTCAACAGATGCTGTGAATGTATTCGCTTTGTTCCAATAGATGAAACCTAAGTCCGTCAAGCCTACGTTAAGTTGCAGCATTTCAATCGGTTTATATACAAAACCGAGGTCAATGGCGGCTCCGATGCCTGAGGGCTTGAGAAGTTGTCTTGCCAATGCTTTATAATCACTGGTGTTGATTAACTGGTTTTTGTCAAAGGTGCCATCTGTAAAGGCGGTATAAATCTCTCCGACACTCTTGCCATCTATAAAGGAGGCCAAGTACTCCGTATTTACAGGTCCGGCAAAATCTACGCCCATGGTGCCGTGAATACGCCATTCTTTCGTGCTCGCATCTATATTGAGATTCCGCGCATTAAATCCTCCATACGCTTGACCTAAAAGGATTTTCAACTTTCCACCTACTGTCCATTTCTCATTGATACGATGGCTGTAACCGCCGCTGATTTCGGCATATAGCGAACCACGCATGCCTAAACCGGAGAGAGCAATGGTGTTGATCCCCTCCAAATTCCTCATTCCTCCGCCAAATGCGAACGAGAAGAGGGATTTGGGAAGTGTATTTCCTAATTCGATTCGTTCGTTGACTCCGAATGTGAAATAGCCGTTTTCCTTAATGCGGAATCCGAAATTAAGCAAGCCAAACGTCATTTCTCCGTTGATGAGGGTCATCGAACTGATGCGGTTGAGAAAGGCCTGCTTGTCTGCGTTCGGATGAAGTGGAGTAATGGTGTTACCCGTTAATGGATCTACAATGAATATGTCGCTTAAGGTGAGCGAATTGTTTCCGAATCCGATGGTCGTCCAACCCAGTGGTGTAAAATTGATAAAACCGTTACTTACAGGTTGGAAAGCAGGGTTGATCGTATGACGCATCGGAGCATTCTCCAAGAAATAGAGTGTGTTCACTTGTTGCGCCTGGATGCTGAGCGTGAAAACTGCCGCAAGGGCTGCTACGATAATTCTTTTCATTGCTTTCATAGCTTAGTCCTCCTTATTTGTTTTCTTTGGTGAAATTCATGATTGCATCAGCGTCTGCTGCTATACCGATGCGTATCTTCAATTGGTCGGTATCTTTGATACGGATATCTACCATCCCCTTATCGTACGCTTCCTGAAGAGAGGCGTTATCCAAAATTACTGTGAAGGTAATCTTGTTTATCTTTTGGAACAGATCCAGTTTCTCTTTGCTAAGATAGGCGATTATTGTTGTCTCGCCAGGACCTGATCTGTGCCAACCTCCATCACTCGTAAACTGCGGTGCTGCCAGAGTAATGGTATCTTGTGTGAATAATTGCAGAGGCTCGCCTTTGGCGTCTTTGATAATATTTCCTACTGCATCCAGACAGCGCATCGTTCCTTTCACCGCTACGGGCACGTAGTTTTGAGCATACAGGAACAGCTTGACGTCTGAGGTCTTTACAGTGTCCACTGCTTTTACTTCTTGCAGCAGAGAATCAAGCGTCCATTTGCTGAGATTAACGTCCTTTATCGTATCGGAATAATCGATATATAATCCGTTTTCGAACATCAATGGAAGGGTTCCCAGGGCGCGTACTTTGATTGCCGTGTTAGGCGTAATACGCAACTGAGGGGTTTGACCTTGGTCGAACTTAACGGAGAAACGGTAACCCAACATACGGGGCATGTTCGCAAATAAACGGTCTATTCGACCTCCCTCAGCACTCTTGTCAAAATGCACTTTCATGTTCGAAGAAATGGCGCCGATAGGGCTGTCAAGTGATAACCACTCCCAGGGAGTAAAGGTGAAACGGCGGGTGGTGTCACGATATGGACCAAACTCGGTAAACGTGCGGTGGTCCTCATAATCGGAGACAAACAAGTATGCGCTGTCAATATAGAGAGCACCCGCTACTTGAGTCTGAATATCTACATCTATTGTAGGATCCGTAAACGGCAGTTTGGCTCGGGTGAGAAAATCCAACGCACCCCAGTTCTGACCAAGGTCGATTATTGCCTCATCGTGCATATCTTTCGATGGAGTGAACCAACCCCAGATAGCGGAATAATCGATGAACTGTACGCCTAATTGGTAATTGAATTTAGCCGTCGTCGGGATGGACACTTTTTGTCCGGCGGGGATTGTCAGAGTGAAATGAGCCGCGAACTCGCACGTGTCAACCACATTGTTCAGGTATTCTGACAAACTCTTCGGAAAACGGTTTTTCATCAGAACAAGGCTGAAATTGTCAACGGACGTAGGAATGGTCTGATTGTATCCGTAGGAATCCTTCGTCTTGTCATATACGGTCATCGTGTTGCCTGAGGAACGGTTGATCTGAGGACCCAAGTCAAGGGTTACTTTGTCTATCCACTCCCAGTTCAACGGCAGGTCTATCGGAGATATGGTCGATGTGAAACTTGCCAACTCGACGAATGCACTATCTATACGCATGCTGTCAAGAGAACCCGATGTGTTGATGCCGTTCAACTGCAATTTTAATGGAAAATCCAACGTCACAGGGCTACCGGTGCCTGTAATCTTACCATCGGCGCCTATCAAGCCCTTGGCCTGTACTTGCTCATAAACACCCAGCTTCACAGGAGCCGAGGATACATACTGCTCCAATTCTACCTGACGGTAGTTCCGGGAGATGGAAGTGTCAATCTTCAACGTGAGTACGCCTTGATTGTTAACGGAATCAATGTACAGATAAGGAATGTTACCACCCACAAAATCGCTCACTTGGAGACTAAGCGTGCCTATCGGAAGGGCGACACCCATCTCTACTTCGGCTTTCGGGTCTATGTTGTCAAGGTCTATCTTGGAATGACAGCCTGACGACAACAATCCTACTGCGATTGCAATAATTGCATTTAGATGTCTGAAATTCATAATTTATAAATAGTTTTGTTTGTTAGTGTCAATTTTGCCTGCAAAATTACAAAAAAAATCTGACATACGCAAGGTTTCGGGCGTTTTTTTTATAAAAAAATGCGTTATATGCGCTAAATGCAGAATTTATAGCACGATTTTAGCGGAGAAGGTATATTTTTTCGGTCGCACGCGTTACTGCGGTGTATAGCCAACGGGTATATTCAACGACTTCTTCCGCCGATAAGCCGCTTAGCCATTCGTCGCCTAATCCCGAATCAATATACACGTGTCGCCACTGACCGCCTTGAGCCTTATGGCACGTCACGCAATAGGCAAAACGAATTTGGAGAGCATTGTAATAAGGAGATGCATAAATCTGTTTCACCAGCTCTTTACGGTTCCGAATATCCGGATAATCTTCCGAAATGCGTGAGAAGAGTTCCTTTTGCATCATATAGTTGCTTTCCGGGCTGTCGGTCATCAACGTATCAAGCCACACTAATGCTTCTATCTCACAATGGTAATCTACGGAACGAAGCGACGCTTTCGCAAAATGGAATCCGTACATTTCATGACGATTACTCAAACGTTCGATCTCGTACATGTCGCCATTGGCGATAAAATCCAAATCTTCATACTCTTCAGCCCAAAAATAATTGTTTTTGGTTACCATCACTCGGTCTCCGTTGGATAAATCATCTTCTTTCCATAATATACGCGCGCGAACACCTTTGTTGTAAAGGTTGGTCATTTTGTTGCTGCGGGCGATAATGAGGGTTTCTTCGGGACCTGCTTCGCGCCAACTGTTTTCTAATTGTTCTATCACTTCAGTCCCCTTTAACTGGACGACATCTTTGCCGTTGGGCTCCAGACTAATCGGTTTTTTAGATGCGTATGGATGATTGAGGATCTCTCTCACTCGCGTTGCCTCGCTTAGAATTCCGCTGTCTAACGCCTGACGTGCCACTTGAGTTAACTGATAACTCACACACGATAAATGGTAATTTTGATTCATGTAATCGGCATTCAGGGCGGGACTGTTTATGCTGCCTACCGGAGGTAATTGGGCGTCATCGCCAACCAGTAACATGCTGCAACCTTGGCGGTTATAGACATACCTCACCAAGTCGTCCAGCAGGCAGCCGCTGCCGAAAGTACCGTTGTCACGGTTGCCGCTCAGCATGGAGGCTTCATCGATAATGAACAACGTGTTCCTATGCAGATTATCTGATAAGGAGAATGATTCAGAGCCTAATTGATTCTGGCGGTATATTTTTTTGTGAATGGTATAGGCTTGTTCGCCGGAGTAGCGGCTCAGCACTTTGGCGGCACGACCCGTAGGAGCCAGCAATACACAGGGCTGATGGAGACCTTGCAGAGCGCGTACTAAAGCACTCGTCACGCTCGTCTTGCCCGTGCCGGCATAACCGCATAGGATAAACGCTTTGCGCTCTTCACGCGACACTAAAAAAGAACCAAGGGCTTCAAATAGCCCTGATTTCTCTTCATTTGGCGCAAACGGCAGTTCCGATTTTATACGTCCTATGATAAAATCTCTCAGCATCAAACATGGTGGCTATTCGCGAATACTAACTGCTTTTACTATGAGTACTAACTGCTTTTATTATGAGTACTAACTGCTTTTGTCGTATCCTACATTATTTTATATATACATAGTATATATACTTGTGATTTTGAATTTATTTTGTTAAAAATATTTGCATATGTCAGAAAAAAGCAGTACCTTTGCACTCGGTTTTAGATATAGAGCAAGTCCTATACGACCAGCTCCCTCTGAATTCCCCCAGGTCTTGACCGAAGCAAGGGTAGGAGGTTGTAGCGGTGCGATGTAGTAAGCTTGCTCTTTTTCATTCCCTCACTCATTCCCTCATTCCCTCACTCACTCCCTCATTCCCTCATTCATTCATTCACTCACTCATTCACTCCACGCATTGTCCGGCTAAATTGTATATATGTCCGTAACGGACGATAAACACTTGGTTGCCGCGGATGATTTTGTATGGTTGGTCATTTGTCGGATTCAGAGGTAGTGTCATTCCCTCATCTTCGCCGCCTGTGTAGGCTTTCCATGCATTGGGAATGCCATAGCCGTATTGGTACATGTCCGGTGTGGTATATCTGTCCGACGATTGGATAATTCGTTCGCGAATCTGCATTGCGTTCTCTTCCGGCAGAGCAGACCATAAGCATGCAGCCATGCCGGCTAATAACGGAGTGGCGAAACTGGTGCCGTTGCTGTAAACCATCGTCTCGTTTGGCTTGATGAGTGCCGCCTTGACGCCTACTGCGCATACATCCGGCTTGACACGACCATCGGATGTCGGACCGAAACTGGAGAAATCGCCTATCTGACCATCTATACCCACGGCGCCTACCGTTAATATGCTGTCTGCATCGGCAGGGACGTTGATGAGATGCCATTCATCATTACCTTCGTTGCCGGCGGCTACGCAGACAAGCATACCTTTGCGAGCGGCTATAACGGCGGCAAGGCTTACGCGAGTGCTGACTCCATCCAAGGATGTTTTGGGGAGAATCCATGCGCTGTTGTCAAATAGCGCGTACCCTAAGGATACGGAAAAGACATTGACGCCTAACGAATCCGCCTTTTCCAATGCCGCTACCAAATTGTCCATTTCTTTCGGGCTTTCTGTTTCGCTTTCCTCCGAACGCATCAGGTAATAGGGGGCCTTAACCGCGGCTCCGTGGTATGATTCTGTCAATCCCGATATGGCACTCAGACACATCGTGCCGTGTGTCCCCGTAGAGCCATAAAAATCATCTTTGTCATCCGTGAAATCAAAATGCCCGAGTTCTAACTCTTTCTGACGAAAACAACTCATCTTCTGCGCGTTATGAAAACCTCCGTCGCATATAGCCATCAGAATACCCTGACCCTCATATCCCGCTTCGTGCAGTGCTCGTAAATGGTATGTGTCTAATTGCGTATCCGTTACAAGCCCATAATCGCCTTCTCCTTCTTCCATGAACTGAGCGCGTTGTTTCTTGCGCAAGGAATAAATCGGTTTGCTGTCGTCACGGGTCATTTCGACGGATTTCACAAAGTCCAATTCCAACACCTTGGCGGCGGTTGCTGCGTCCATCTCTACCGTCGCACCGTTGAACCAGCGGCTTACATGGTAGATTTGGATGTCCATTTTGCGTAACTGGCTCAGGTATAAAGGACTGACTGGATAATCCATTCCATCGGTCGGAATATTCCATTTGGCACGTTGCTCCATGGCTCGTTCTGACAACTGAGGTGCGGTCTTTTCCGGCTTGTCTATGAACGAAACAAAGTAGGTAAACAAAAGAATAAAAAGCGTAATCATAACGGTCTAAATTTCGAATTGTATATTAATGGGTCCGAAGTACTAACTGCACCACGTTCTCCACATGCTGGGTGTGCGGAAACATATCTACAGGTTGTACTTTGTTTACACGGTATTGGGAGTCCAGTAGTTGCAAATCGCGTGCCTGAGTGGCGGGGTTACAACTCACATAGACGATCCTCTGTGGCAAGGCGTTGAGAATGACTTTCACCACTTCTTCGTGCATTCCGGCTCTCGGTGGGTCGGTTATTATGACATCCGGACGACCGTATCGCAATACAAATTCGTCGTTCAGAATATCCTTCATGTCGCCGGAGAAGAATAGGGTATTCTTGATTCCGTTGATGGCGGAATTGACTTTGGCGTCTTCTATCGC
This sequence comes from uncultured Bacteroidales bacterium, assembly GCA_900319995.1. Classification (GTDB taxonomy): domain Bacteria; phylum Bacteroidota; class Bacteroidia; order Bacteroidales; family Paludibacteraceae; genus Colicola. Next base: position 1,863 of record ONQO01000070.1, on the reverse strand, counting down.
TTCCGGTACATACTCTATACCTATCACCTGTTTCGCTTTCCGAGACACAAAATTAGCGATTGTTCCGGTTCCTGTATAGAGGTCGTAAACAAGTTCGTCGCCTGTCAACTCCGCATATTCACGGGCTACTTTGTACAACTCATACGCTTGCTCCGTGTTTGTCTGATAGAAGGATTTAGGACCTACTTTGAACCGCAAACCTTCCATCTCTTCGACGATATGGTCTTCGCCGGCATAGACAACGACTTCTTGGTCGCCTATCGAATCATTGTATTTCAGGTTCTCTACATACTGAAGCGATATTATCTGAGGAAATTGTTGGTGAAGATAGTCGAGAAGACCCATGGCGGCGATATGGTTGGATTCGTTCGACAAACTCGAACCAAAGCACACAATCAACATCATTTCCCCTTTGTGGTTTGTACGAAGAATGAGCGTGCGAACGAGTCCCTCATGCGTGTGTTCATTATAAAAACTTAACGCATGTGCGCGAGCGTAAGCCCTGACGCCGTTACGAATCCGATTGTTGATCTCCGGCATCAGATGGCATTCCTCGATATCCAACACTTTGTCAAATGCTCCCGGGATATGAAATCCCAGACCATACGTACTATCTACTTTGTCCAATCCGCCGGCGGCTTCTATCTCTTCCCATGGGTACCAACGCTTGTCTGAGCAACTGAACTCTAATTTGTTCCGATATTCATAAATCTGTTTCGAACCGAGGATGGGACTTATGGGAGGCAGTTCCACTTTGCCGATTCGAATCAGGTTGTCGATGATCTGCTGTTGTTTGTATTTGAGTTGGTCGGCATAGGGAAGAATCTGCCATTTGCAACCGCCGCATACGCCGTAATGTTTGCATCGGGCTTCGCAGCGATGAGGACTCGGCTCTACTATGCGTAGCACTTTCGCTTCCATATACGAGTGCTTTTTCTTCGTCACCTGCAAATCTACTACATCACCCGGTACGCAATTGGACACAAAACAAACCATCCCTTCTGTTCTTTGGGAGTCAACGTCGGAAGGGGGGACTATCCTACAGAGTGCTTTTCCCTCGGCTGCGACACCTGTAATTTCCACATTTTCAATAACCGGTAAATTCTTTTTCTTTCCCATAGGACTTCTTTGTTCGTTCTTTTCGACCGCAAAGGTACTACTTTTTTTTGACATATGCAAATTTATTTGCAGGAAGAGAGCATTTTAGGCAGAAAACAGGTATAAGAAATGAACCCACACAGATGTGCAATTCTGCAATTTATGCAATCGAGGCGACCAAACGGTCGCCCCGAAAGCGAATTATTGCAGGCGTTTCCAGTGACCATCGGCGGTTTTGTCGATGCGGTTGAGTTTGCGCCAGCGACAGAGAAGCGAGTTGATACTGGTTGGCGTGACCGATTGACCTTTGCGGGCACGGAGCTTGATGAGATCGGCAGTGGCGAACTCCTGCGGAAGGAGTGCGAGGAGTGAGGAAGCTGAACCTCGTTCGCCGGAGATGATGTCCAAAGCACCGGTCAGTTCTTGCTCCATCTGTTCACCCCAGAGTTCCATCTGATTGCGGAAGACATACTCGGCTACCCACTCGGCAAAAGATGCGACGGTTTTGGTGAACTTGCGGTTTTCGAGGAGATAGCATAGCATTCCTGCACGGAAACCGATGACACCGGCACGACGGCGGAGCGTATCCATGGAATGAGAATCGGCATCAATGGCTTGCTGGCGTTTGGCTTCGAGCCATTTTGCTATCGTCTCATTCAGTTGCGGACAAACGAGTGTTCCTTGTTCTGCGTCCAGTTGGCGTGCCCAACGGATGATCTCGGCGCGCTCGGATTCGGTATAGGGAGCGAATACGGGAATCTCCGA
>ONQO01000003.1 GCA_900319995.1 uncultured Bacteroidales bacterium | reverse complement strand
CTTATCTCGCATAGCTCGAACGATTATTCTTAGCCCTGAAGGGCACGATTTATACGCAAGCAATTTTCAAATTTGTGATCTAATAACACGGGCGGCTCAGGACATGACCATCACGGGACTATCTTACGAGAACAACCCGACTTTTCTTTTTTCTTTCTCCAGAGCGAATTTCGCGAAAAGGTTAAAAATAGTGGACCACAATTTTGTGAACTTAGTGCGTTTTTGTGCAAATTTGGGATAAATATGCACTTTTTTTTAAAAAAAAGCATGATTTTTTTGGTCAATTCAAAAAAAAGCAGTACCTTTGCACCCGCTTTTCGCTCGAATAAGTGAAAATTAACCTCGGGATGTAAACCGGAAGCGTTTGCAGACCGAAAAGCGTAGCAAGACAAGTAGCGTTATACAAGCGTGAAACGCGCAGTCACTCGAGTGTCAATGCAAACGCTCGCCCAGGTGGCGGAATTGGTAGACGCGTTGGTCTCAAACACCAATGGGAAACCGTGCCGGTTCGATCCCGGCCCTGGGTACTCGCGCGAGCATATGCTCGCGCATAACGATTAAAAGGTCATGCGGAAGACTTAAACAACCGCTATCACTCAAAACAGGCTAACTGCCCGGAGAGTAAACAAAAGGAGGTGTATGCAATGATTATCGTTCCTGTTAAAGAAGGTGAGAACATCGAGCGCGCGATTAAGAAATTCAAACGCAAATTCGATAAGACGGGTGTCGTAAAGGAGCTCCGTCGCCGTCAGCAGTTTGACAAACCAAGCGAGCTGAAGAGAATTAAGATGGCACATGCGAAATATGTACAGTCGTTGCACGCTCACGACGATATGTAATTAAAAAGACCGCTCGAGCGGTCTTTTTTAAGTATTCAACTTATTTCTCCCCAGTTATAACTTTGACTAATCCGCAGTATATCCAGACGATGTTTGTATATCCGATTCATTTCGTCTTCCAGTAATGGATCCTTCTCCAAAATCTCCATCGCAGCCTGTCTGGCGAGCGTGAGTAATTGTCCGTCAGTGGCGAGGTTGGCTATATGCAAGTCAAAGGGTGTGCCGGATTGCATGGTTCCTTCCAAGTCTCCCGGTCCTCTTAATTGCAAATCGGCTTCTGCGATACGAAAACCGTCGTTGGTGGCAACCATGATATCCATACGTTTGCGTGTGTCTGATGTCAGTTCGTTGTCTGTCAGCAAGATACAGAAACTCTGGTCGGCTCCTCGTCCTACTCGTCCGCGTAACTGGTGTAATTGGCTTAGTCCGAATCGTTCGGCGTTCTGGATAATCATTACCGAGGCATTGGGCACATTCACTCCCACTTCAATGACGGTAGTGGCGACAAGAATCTGTGTCTCACCGCTTGCAAAACGCTGCATCTGCAGGTCTTTGTCTGCGGCTTTCATCTGACCGTGGACCATCGAAATCTTGTATTCGGGAAAAGCTTCGCATAACTCATTGAATCCGTTCTGCAAGTCTTGCAAGTCCATTTTTTCACTCTCTTTGATCAGCGGATAAACCACATAGACCTGCCGTCCGTCCTGAATCTGCTTACGAACGAACGAATAGACCTGTGCGCGGCGTTGGAGTGAGTAGTGGATGGTTTGTACCGGCTTACGTCCCGGAGGTAGTTCGTCAATGACTGATACTTGCAGGTCTCCATAGACGGTCATGGCGAGTGTGCGCGGAATAGGTGTGGCTGTCATGACAAGTATATGCGGCGGTGTCTGGTTTTTAGTCCATAACTTGGCACGTTGAGCCACTCCGAAGCGGTGTTGCTCGTCAATAATTACTAATCCCAGATTTTTCCATTGCACCGCATCTTCTAATAACGCGTGCGTACCTATTAATATATGTATCGTGCCGTTCATGAGCCCGTTGTGTATCGGGATGCGGTTTTTGGCGGAGATAGAGCCGGTCAGTAGCGACACATGCACGGTATCACCAAGCGGTTTGAGAAATGTCTTCAGAGTCTCGTAATGCTGGTTGGCAAGAATTTCGGTCGGCGCCATGATACAAGTCTGATACCCGTTATCCACAGCCAGCAGGCAGCAAAGCAAGGCAACAAGCGTTTTGCCGGAACCAACGTCTCCCTGAAGCAAACGGTTCATCTGTTTACCGGATTTAAGGTCATCGTGTATCTCATGTATAACCCGTTTCTGTGCGTTAGTCAGCTCGAACGGCAGGCATTTGTACAATGTATGGAAGCGTGTTCCGACTATCGGCATGGAAAATCCGGGATTCAGTTCCCGACGTTTCATCTGCCTCAGAATCTGTAACTGAATAAAGAACAGTTCTTCGAACTTGAATCGTGCCCGTGCGTTCTGCATAGAGAGGGTGTCCTTCGGAAAATGGACACTTATGAGGGCGTCTGTAAGCGACATGAGACGGTATTTCTGCAAAACATCCGCTCCTATGGTATCCGGCACGCCCTTTTTGATTTCAGGAAGCATCTCGACGATGATACTGCGCAAGGCCTTGGAATTCAGCCCGATGCGTTTCATCTTCTCCGTGGTGTTGTAGTAAGGCTCCAGTCCTTGCGTCATTTCCGGGGTTACCTTGTCCCACGGCGTTAATTCAGGATGCACGAAGTTATATATATGGTTGAAGCGACTCGGTTTTCCGAAAAGCAGATATTTCACGCCTCGTTGCAGTTTGACATACTGCACGCCTTTGAACCAAACGAGTTCGCATTGGTGAGTGCCGTCAAAAAAAGTAGCGCTGAGACGTTGTGCCTTACCGATACCTATGGTGTGCCATTCGGTTATTTCCCCTACTATTTGTACATATGTATCCTCATCGTCCAATTCGGCTATGCGATAGAACCTGCTGCGGTCAATGTACTTGTATGGATACTGACGCAACAAGTCCATCGCTGTGCAAACACCCAACTCTGAACGAAGAATGTCGGCACGCTTGGCACCGACATTCTTACAGTAGGTTATATCTCTATGAGCTAATTCCATAGACGGCTATGCCGTGTTGTTTGCGTTACGCAAATTAACCTCACATTATTGCAGTTTGAAATTAACCGGTACCGTATATTTCACGCGTACAGGTTTGCCGCGCTGCTTACCGGGTTTCCATTTCGGCATGGATTTGATGACCCGAACGGCCTCTTTATCCAATGAAGCGTCACCACCGGAGCGTACAACCTCTACGTCCACAATCGAACCGTCTTTGTTAACCACGAACTGGCATATTACACGTCCTTGGATACCGTTCTCCTGGGCAATAACCGGATACTTCACATTCTCGCTGAGGAACTTGAAGAGCGCTTGCTGTCCTCCCGGGAATTCCGGCATGGATTCAACGACCACGAAGATGACTTCTTCTTCCTCTTCCTCCACAGGAGCCTCTACCGGGGCTGCAATAACTACTTCTTCTGTTTTGTCATCCTCCGCGTTAACTTCGATTGATTCGGTCTCCACATTGTCTTCCACAACGTTCAATACCTCAACCTCTTGTACGGCAGGGGGTGGGGGAGGAGGAGGCGTCTCTTGGGACGTCTGCTGGATATCCAATTCATCCTCAAAGAGGAACTCTTCGTCCTGCACTTCATACGTGGTCACCTCACGCTTTGTCCACTCCAGCGCTACATAAACGAGGCTGAGCACGAAAACCAGACCCATCAACACATAGATGAGTTTGTCCTTTTCCAAACTGGCTTTTTCTGATTTTTTGATATGCATATCTCGTGTCTTTTTAAGTTCTTGATTAAAATCGGTTAATCTGTGATTTTTCACGGACACACAAAGCCCTCGATTAAAATCGGCTACAAAGGTACAACTTTTTTCTCAAATACGCAAATAAAAGTGAGATTTTTTGCAAAATAGTATAGAATACACTATTTTTTAGTGCTTTTTGTTTGATTCGTTGTTTCCATTTTGCCGGTTTCCAGTCATTCAACATCTCCGTCGTGACTAAATTTCTATCGTTAAAAATATAGATAATAGTCAGCCTTTCTGATAACAGATATTCTTTTTCGTCTTGCTCCGTCCATCCGGTTTTGCCCGGGAATCGGGATTCAAGCCATTTCCACATGCGGCATCTTTCTTCTCGCAAGCGCAGGGCTGACTGTGCTGTTTCGGGTTGGGAAACAGATATATGATCTCTCCATACTGCTGTTTGCTGCGGCAGGTACACCCACTTGGTCTGTTGGTAAAAAACGCCGTAAAGCGGGTAATCGAGCCAAAGGAAATGTTGCGCTTCGATATCTGCTAACAGTTGGTCATTCAACAAACTGGTTCGGAACATAACCGTACAGTTGGCGAATCCCGGAGAATCCACGCCGTACACGCCTTCGCGCTGTCCGAATGTCCATTTGTGCGAACCGGTTATCGTGCGACCGTTCGTGTGTACGAATCCTGTTTCCGGATGGGTACGCAGATAATCGGTTTGCAGTTGCAGTTTGTGCGTGTCCGTCCACCAATCATCACCGTCCAGCATTGCGATATAATCGCATCCATCCGCCATGATAAGTCGATACAGGTCGATGGTATTGTTTGTCAGTCCGCAATTCGAATCTCTGCGCACATACACGATACGTTTATCTGTTGCCGCATAGTGCCTGCAAATGGTGGCAGTGTTGTCTGTCGAGCAATCGTCTCCGATATAGATACGGATGGGCTCGTCGCACACCTGTGCAAATACGCTGTCCAAACACTGCGCTATATAGGACTCATGATTATAAGTTGTTATGCAGACTGCTATCATAGATTGATTTGAGTTTTGCTCCTATGGTTTGTGCAGAGAAACGGTTGGCGGTGTCATTGTTCTTCGGCTTCTGCTCTTTGGACCATAGGATTGTTTCCATGAATTCGGCAAACCGTCCGGGTTTGTTCTGCGCAATCTCTTGCGGAACAATGAGATCGGAGAGTTCTTGGGCTATCCCAACCGGTGTGCTGAGTATCGGTAATCTTGCTGCGGCAGCTTCGGCGAGCACCACACCATAGGTCTCATAACGACTGGAGAGCACCAGCGCATCTGCGTTATACATCCACTCGGCCACTTGTTGCGGAGTTTGTTCGCCCGTGAATTGCACAAGACCGTTTTGAATCAAACCCAAAGCATCCGCGTAATGCCTGCATTCCTGATAGTCAATGCCGGTTCCGACTAAAACCAACAGCCAGTCTTTTCTTCTCTCGGATAGCATTTTGGCTGCACGCAACAGTCCCGTAACGTTCTTCGCCCTCTCGTCAAAACAACTGATATGCAGGAGAACTTTCCGATCTGGAGGGACTAAAGGATGATTCGTAGAATTGGGTTTCTGGAAGAAAAAATCGTCCACTACATTGTCAATAGTTCCCCATTGTTTGGCTTTCATACCGCAGTTTTGCATGGCTTGCTGCAGCGGTTGACTGACAGTCCATACACTCTCTGCTTCGCTGCAAACGCGGCGCATGAAACGTTTTTTTACAAGGTGTAATTGCTTGAATTGCCCGTTTTCAGGAAGATATCCACTCCAGTGCTCAATGATGATATAAGGAATATGAAAGTGCTGTTTGAGCCATAGTGCCAGTGCACCCTGTTTCTGGACGACATTCAGTTGAACAATATCCGGCATCCATCCGATACGCCGCAATGCCCTCCATTGACGCCACGTGCCACGCCAACTCTGTGAAAATATAACCTGTACATCCACTCCCAATGCACGTACTGCCTCTGCGTGTTTCTGCACAAAGAGACCTAACATAGCGTCATTGGCTGACGGATACCATGGGGTTAGAAAAAGGACTCTCATAAGCGTTGACGCAGCCGTACTGCTACGCGGATAAAAGGGTTAAGAAATTTCTCCATACGATGATAGGTGATGGGACGTCCGCCAAACTGCTTGTATGAAGATGCGATAGACGGAATCATGCTGCCTTCGAAATCAAACTGCAGTCCTTTCCGATGCGCTTCTTCCAGCGCCTGCGCGGTTAGCCATGCCATCGCGCCACTTTTCTTGAACATTGGATCGTATGAGGGAAGCAGGTAGTAGCATTGCTTGTTATCCCATGCTAAAAACATCGCCGCCAATGTTCTTCCGTTGGCATTTTGTGCAGCTATGAGACGGCCTTGACGGCGTGCTACGGCTTCGTGCAATACTGACCTCGCCCACGATGCGGAATAATCAATCCGTTTGCCTTGAGCTTCCATGCATGCGTGGTGGAAACGGTAAAACGCTTCAACCGTCATATCCTCCACATGGAGATTAACCGCTTTGCGTAACTGACGCCTTTTGTTCTCCGAGAAAAGCGCCTCCATCTCTTGCCGTGAAGGAACAGCATCTATCCGGTACGTCACCCGTTCGGTTACGTCAAATCCGCTTGCATGGAATGCGTCAAGCAAAGGAGCGGGATAAAACCCCTGTAACTGAATCCATCCTATATGTCTCTTCCGGCAAGTCTCTTCAAATGTTTGCACAAGGTGCGTGTAGATATCCGGCGGGGCATCGGGTGCCGTATAGACATAGTGATACTGCGTGTGGACTGGCATAAGAACCGCGGGTATTCCCAAACGCCGAACCAGATGGAAAGGCATAGCTGCCGTGATATTTCCCTTGGCGTCTTCAAGTAAGATGGCATCCCACTCTTTGCCGGTGCTTGCCATCTCCCACCACCATGCTTGTGCGTGCAAAGGCAGTTCCTCCTGTTCGCACAAGCGGGTATATTTTTCGCGGTTAGACATGTAGTATGCGGTGTGCTGTTTCGCGTAGGTATTCTCCGTGGATGATATCTTGAACAGGCATGGATGTATCATCCATGGCGATGCGGTTGTACATGTTCCTTCCTGCCGGACGCATGTTGGCTGTTCCGAAAACGGCTTCGTGCGTTCCCTTCTGTACTGCCAGAGCAAGAGGGGAAAGCCCCGCCTGGCCGAACGGAAAAGCAAAAAGACGATGAGGAAGAGTCAGGTGTCGCCTCAGAGCACGACCACATTCAATTGTCTGTGTCAACTGTTCCTCTATTGTCAATTGTTCAAAATGCGGATGATCGATACTGTGGCTGCCGAACTCGAATCCGCGTGACTGCAAATCCCGTATCTGTGCGAGAGTCAGATAGGGCTGCTCTTCGCGTAGAAAACGCCGCCAATCGATACCTTGCAGTTGCAGCGCTTCTTTATAGCGGAACATTAAATCACGGTTGTCCACGAATGCGCTGTTCAGAAAACAAACGCACGGAACATGCTTTTCCTCCAGAATCGGGGCTGCAATCGTGTAAAACTCTTTTAGCCCGTCATCAAACGTAAGGCAGAAAGCAGGGCGCCTCTCCTGTTCATAGCGGTCTATCTCGCTCCAGCGGATAGGGGTGTAATGTGCTGTCAGCCAATCAATATCTGCCCGGAATTCTTTCTCCGTACGATGACGATATAGAGGACTGATATGAGGCAGGGGCGTATCGCTTACTGCATGATAAAAAAGGCATATAACGTGCCGTCCGGCTTTCCGTTGCCACCATGCTTCTTCGTGAACGGGAAGGCATTTAGCAGCTATGTAAAACGCTGTACGCATCGGATGATAAAAGCAGGAAGGGCTTTGTATGACCGCTCGACGGAATAGAAACTGACAGGTACGGTACCGTACTGCATGAAGTCTTTGGCGGCATGGTGATCTGTATGGTAGAAATCAAAATGCACATGTTTCTCACGCGCCAATTTCATCGCTTCAAGTACCAATAGGACAGCCGCTCCGGATTCATTGAAAATAATGTCGGAGGCGGGTATTATATAATATAGACTGCGTTTGTCCCATAGGAGCAATGCAGCCGCGTAAGGTACACCTTCCGCGTTGCATATGCTCATAATCTCGCATTGGTGAAGACGGCGTGCTTTGCGCTCCAAAACCACCAAAAACTCGCGGCTGTAGCGGGGAAGATGCCTGTCCGTTTTCTGACATTGTGCGTAGAACCGGCAGAAATCCTCAATCTCCATGACGTGTTCGACATGCAGTGTTGACGATTTTTGCAATAACCTGTGTTTCTCTTTGCTGAACGATTTCAGGAGTACGTCCATGTCGCTTAAGTCGTTCACACAGTAGGTGACATGCTCTTTGATCTTGAACCCAAGACCACGCATCGCGTCCACGCATAGACTTCCGGGAAGATACTGCTGGTAGTAGTACGTTAGGCTCATAGCATCCAGTTGCTCCTTGAATTGACGGCATACTTCCGCTGTTTTCCAACGATCTGACGTCACTTCCGCTGTCACCCAGATACCTGCTGTCTGGGATAGGGGGGGCATACTGATATATTTGAACCACGCACGTTTGCAAAGCAAGTACGGCATCGCACCCAGAATATTATTGTTCTCGTCTTCTGCGAACAATACATTCCATTCCTTCCCCGCGCAGACAGAATCCAGCCACCACGGCATCATTGAGATAGGCACGTACTCTTGTTTCGCGACCCACTCGGCATATCGTTCCTTGTTGGTCATATCGTTTCTTTATCAGAAAATATCGTTAAAATCAGAATCTTCTATGCTTGTTTGTGACTGTTGAACGGCTTCGTCGCTTTCATTTTTCGATCGGAGACTTTCTACACCGTTTCTATATTGATCTGGACGGTACAGAATCTGGATGTTCTCTGCAATCACTTCCGTCTTGCGTCTGATTTGACCGTCTTTCTCCCATGCACGAGTTTTCAGTTTGCCTTCTACGTACACTTTCATGCTTTTGCGGAGATTCTGTTGAGCCCATTCGGCGAGATTGCGCCATAATACAATGGAGTGCCATTCGGTTACGTCGGGAACCTGTGTCCCGTTCTGCATCGTGTAACCACGCTCGGTGGTCGCTAAATTGAAGTTTGCGATTGCTACGCCTCTGTCCAGGTAACGTACTTCCGGATCTGCGCCTACGTTACCAATTAAAATCACTTTGTTTACACTTGACATAATTTGGTTTTGTTAGATAAATTTATTATAAAGTTTTAATGTATTTGTCTGCTTCGATAGCAGCTTTTGCTCCTGAACCTGCGGCCACAACTGCTTGACGGTAATGCGGATCGGCACAATCACCGGCGGCAAAAACACCCGGCACATTCGTGCGTGGGCTGTCTCCCTCCACGATGATATACCCTTCCGCATCGCGGGTCAGGTATTCTTTGAACAACTCGGTATTAGGGTGGTGACCGATTGCCAGGAAGAAACCGTCTATGGCTATATGGCGCATTTCCTCGTCAGGCTCGCCTTTTCGATAGACGAGATCTACTCCTTGCACTTTCCCTTCACCGGTCAGTTGAATGGTGTTGTGCTCGAACAGAACTTCTATTTTCGGATTGTTCAATACGCGTTGTTGCATGATTTCCGATGCACGAAGATAGGGCTTGCGGACTATCATATACACTTTCTCGCACAATCCTGCCAGATAATTGGCTTCTTCGCAGGCTGTGTCGCCACCGCCTACTACGGCTACGGTCTTTTTCCGGTAAAAGAAACCGTCGCACGTAGCACAAGCACTCACTCCGCGGCCGCGGAAAGTACGCTCGCTCTCGATTCCTAAATATTTGGCACTTGCGCCCGTCGCTACGATAACCGTATCGGCTTCGTATTCAATCTCGTCTTCCACAATAACCCGTTTGGGAGATACGGAAAAATCTACTTTTGTTACGATGCCGGAAACGAATACTGTGCCGAAACGCTTTGCCTGGCGACGCATATCATCCATAATAGTGAACGAATCCACCCCATCCGGATAGCCGGGAAAATTCTCTACTTCAGTGGTGGTAGTCAGTTGGCCTCCTAATTGAGGACCTTCAATCAATACAGGGGCCATGTTAGCACGAGAAGCGTAAATAGCTGCAGTATAACCTGCCGGACCGCTACCGATAATCAAACATTTTACTTTCATATTTCTTCTTCAAAATCTCAAATCATTCACAAATGTGGTTTCCTCCGGTTCGATGACGAATGAAGGGGGAGTAGGGATAAATGCCGGATTATTAAACACGATTCGTGAAACAGCTTTGTTTTCTTTTACTTCCACTTTCATGGGCGCCAAATCCGCATTGCGGACATGCAGAACGAAACGGTTGATGCCGCTTGACTGGTCTTTTGGGGTCAAGGTAATAATTGTTTGTTGCCCATCCTTGCTTGCCCGTTCTGTCACAGTACAACTTTCTGACATCTCTTTCGCAAATAGCAAAGGATTACTTTCCACTAATTCCTCGTCGGTCGGAGTGGTCAGCGTCAACTCATCCGTTTCTTCGGAAAACATATACATCGTCTTACCGTCGTAGGCGGCGGTGGTACCCGACATCGACAACAGAAATTGACGACCCTGCATAGTAATCGTTCCGGGGTAGTTCATCGGAGAACTCGCCTCTTCCTCTACTGTCGCTGTGTAGTCAGTCTTGAACGTACTCTTCTCTAATTTCGCAAGAAACGAACTCAAAACCGTTAATATGATAAATAATAATTTCATTCTTCCAATAAAGTCTCCTCGTCCGTTACTTTACTCCCAACTCTTCCAACAGTTTATCCAGTTGGTCCAAATCCTGTATTAGCACGTCACGACCTTTCGGACCTTTGTTCGGACCTACTATTCCGGCGGCTTCCAGTTGGTCGCTTAGTTTGCCTGCACGGTTATAACCGATTTCGAAGGCGCGTTGAAGACGACTCGTAGAGCCCTCTTGTTTGGTCACTACGTAGCGGGCTACGTCGGCGAACATCGGATCCAGACGTTTCATATCTACGCTGCCGGGAGCAAGCGCTTCGCTTTCACCACCTTCTCCCACATATTCTGGCAATTGGTAGGGCTCGTAATAACGCTGTTGTTTGGAGATATGAGACACGATCTCATCTACTTCCGGCGTGTCCACGAACGCACATTGGACACGGGTGATACTGGCGTTACCTGCATACAGCGAGTCTCCGCGACCTATCAACTGTTCGGCACCCTTGGCGTCCAGTACTGTACGAGAGTCTATCACACTCTGCGTGCGCAGCGCAATTCGAGTAGGGATATTCGCTTTGATGACACCAGTCACAATATTGACCGACGGACGCTGCGTCGCCAAAATCATGTGCATTCCTACGGCACGGGCTTTTTGGGTGATACGCGCTATCGGCGTCTCTACTTGTTTGCCTGCTTGCATGATAAAATCACCGTACTCGTCGATAATAATCACAATATAAGGCAGATACTGATGATGCAAACTCTCTGCTACCAATTTGTTCGGATTCAAGCGACGCTTCACAAATTTCTCATTATAATCCTCTAAATTGCGCACACCGGCGTCCATGAGTAACTTGTAACGGTTCTCCATCTCTATAACAAGACTGTTGAGTGTGTTGATGACACGGTCGCATTCAGTAATCACTATTTGCTCCGGATCCGTGTCCGGCATCGCCGCCAGGTAGTGCTTGAGCAAAGGCTTGTATGGAGCAAACTCTACCATCTTCGGGTCAACCATTACCAATTTCAACTCCGCCGGGTGTTTCTTGTATAGCAACGAAGTTATTATCGCATTGATAGCTACCGACTTACCCGTTCCTGTCGCTCCGGCTACCAGTAAGTGAGGAGTCTTCGCCAAATCGAACATGAAAACCTCATTGGTTATCGTACGGCCGTACGCTACCGGCAACTTCATCTTTTGCTCTTCCTGGAATCGTTTGGAAGCGATTACCGAATGCATGCTCACGACTTGCGGTTTCTCGTTAGGTACTTCAATACCAATCGTTCCTTTGCCTGGCATAGGGGCAATAATACGGATTCCTGTGGCGGACAAACTCATCATGATGTCGTTCTCCAACGCCTGAATCTTTGCTACGCGTATGCCTGCTTTCGGTATTATCTCGTACAATGTTACCGTCGGACCTACGGTCGCTTTGATGCTATCAATTTCTATGCCATAATTGCGCAGGGTCGTCACTATTCGGGCACCATTGGCGCGTTGCTCGTCTTCATTGATCACAGGAGCCGCCTCATTATCATACACTTTCAGCAGGTTAAGACTTGGGAATTTGTAGAACTCCAAATCTTTTCGGGGATCATAAGGACCTAATTTCTCCAATATCTTGTCCGGGTCCTTGGTGTAGAGCTCATCTGTAATAACATCCTTTATATCCAAGTCCGGGTCTCCTTCCTTTTCTGGTACTTCTGGCGTGTCTGGTGGAAGTGGCTCGTCGCCGAGAGGACCATCGGTAAGCACCTCCTCTGCCTCCTCTTCGGTGGTCACTGGCTCAATGGTGAATGAGATGTCTTCCTCCGGGGATTCCGGCTCAGGATTTTCAACATTAATGACGATTTCTTCCGGTATTTCAGGACTTTCAGGAGTCTCCGGTTGCTCCGGTTGTTCCGGCTCTACAGGGATTTCTGGTGATTCGGGATGAGGCTTGCGGCGGAACTTCTCCGCTATCCATAAACCGAGAGACTTGCAACGGTCTATAAATTTGGGATCCGTCACTATCAGAAATATGATCAGTACGGCAAACAGAATCAGTATCGTGCCTGTCTCATGTACATAACCGGTTAATTTACCGGAGGCGGATTCTCCGAACTTGCCGCCCCAGCGGAAATCTCCAACAGAATTGAATACTTCATTTTGAAGGAATCCTAAACTCGTAGCGCCCCATAACGTCCAAAATGTACTACAGCAGAAAAGACGTATGGCTCGGAGATCCTTTATAACGTGCATGATACGCAACGCGTACATGCCAAGCATAACTACTAAGACGATCGATACAAAACCGAAGGTGCCGTCTATCATGAATTGCGCCAAACGAGCGCCGGGTAAACCTAACAGATTCTTGATGGCACTCTTGTCGGATACGCTTTGATCCGCTTCTCCCGTGAAAAAGAAACTACAATAGGACAATAACGCAAATACGGAAAATAACAACAGTAACACACCGATTATCATGCGCGTCTCACGTTTCATCGCTATCGCTTTCACCGACTCCCACCATGACGCCTTTTCTACACGGATAGCGCGCTCTTCTGTCGGATAATTGGCTATATTTTTGTTTTTGGACGATGTTCTGGGCATTATATCTCAAATTTAGCGTGCAAAGGTACAAAAAAATCCTGAATTAAAAAAATATATTCGGCAAAAAAAATAAAAAATTCATAAAAATATTCTTTTTTTATAAATATTGTACATGCGCGCTTGCGTATATGGAAAATAATTTGTACCTTTGCACGCTTTTTATGGTGTATTGAAGAATTATAATAATATGGATGAACTGATTCGACATGAGGGTGTAGTGCTCACAACCGATGGGAAAACGGCGCGCGTGACGATTCTCCAGGCAAGCGCTTGTCAGGCTTGTAGAGCACAGAATATGTGCATGTCGGCGGATAGCAAGGAGAAAGAAATGGACGTCATTCTGCTCGATCCGGTTAAGCCCGGAGATAGAGTCGAAGTGATGGTGGAGGAACATCTCGCGTGGAAAGCAGTCTTCCTCGCTTATATTCTGCCCTTTATCGTGATGATGTGTGTACTCGTCGTCCTTTATATGGTGACCGATATCAGCGACTCTGTTATCGGTACCGTCGCTCTCGCTTCCATTGCCCTCTATTACCTCTGCCTCGCGATGTTCAAATATAGGCTTAAGAGACATTTTTCCTTCAAAGCAAGAAAAATCTAAAATGTACAAATTTTAAGATTTTGGCACATCGAGAGCAAGTCGACCTTTTAACGAGGTTTTAACGACCTTTTAACGAGGTTTTATATACACCCGAAAAATAAACGATTATTAAGATTTTAAAATAATATTAATTAAACGGGCTATCCTAAAACGGATTTTTTTAGAAGTGCCCTTAACAAACAATTAAACAAAAACAAACATGAATCTGATTCTGATTTCTATGGGAGTATTGGGCGTGATCAGTTTGACAGCAGCTGTGCTGCTCTATTTCGTCAGCCAATACTTCAAAGTAGAGGAAGATCCCCGTATTGACCTCGTTGTGGCTGTACTGCCCGGAGCCAACTGCGGAGGATGCGGATTTGCCGGCTGTAGAAACTTCGCTGAAGCGTGCGTCAAAGCCGGAGGTATCGACGGGCTCGCTTGCCCCGTCGGAGGTGATCCTACAATGGAGGACGTCAAGAAAATCCTGACTCCCGCAGAGGCTGAGGTGGAACAAAATTCTCAACCTGCTCAAAGTGGAGAAAAGAAAGGCTTTGACCCAGTCATCGCGGAGAAAATCAAAGCGATGAAGACTCCTAAAGCCGTCTTCCCGAACTTAATCGCCATGGCGCAAAAATCGTAATTCCTCAATCTCTAAATCGTCAAACGTAAATCTTTTTATGAAGACATTTCATATAGGCGGAGTTCATCCGCATGACAACAAACAATTCTCCGCGCACCAACCTATCACAGAGTGCCCGCTCCCTAAACAAGCGATTATTCCGCTTGTACAGCATATCGGAGCGCCAGCGCAACCTGTCGTTGCTGTCGGAGCGAAAGTGAAAGTGGGCGAACTGCTCGCCAAAGCCGGCGGCTTCGTCAGCGCGAACATCTGTTCACCGGTTAGTGGTGTCGTCTCCCAAATAGGAGACTGGAAGGACGCTTGGGGAGCACCCGGACAAGCTATCTTTATCGATGTAGAGGGTGATGATTGGCTCCCGGAAATTGATAGGACTCCTAATCTCATCCACCAATGTACTCTCGAACCGAAAGCAATTATCGATAAGATTGCTGCAGCCGGTATCGTCGGACTCGGAGGAGCTTGTTTCCCGACACACGTCAAACTGTTACCTCCTCCGGGCAAAAAAGCGGAGGTACTCATCGTCAATGGGGTAGAGTGCGAACCGTATCTCACCTGTGACCACCAACTCATGCTTGAGCATGGAGAGGAAATCATCATCGGTATCGAGATACTCAAAAAAGCGCTCGGTGTTCAGCAAGCCATTATAGGTATAGAGAACAACAAAAAGGACGCTATCGAGCATATGACCAAACTTGCGCAGAGCAAACTTGGTATCGAGGTACAACCCCTCAAACTCAAATACCCTCAGGGAGGTGAAAAACAACTCATCGACGCTTGTATCGGACGACAAGTACCAAGTGGTGCGCTGCCTATCGAAGTAGGAGCTGTGGTCGATAATGTAGCTACCATCTTCGCTGTCTATGAGGCGGTTCAGAAAAACAAACCACTCATCAGTAGAGTCATGACCGTTACCGGTAAGAACCTTGCCAAACCGGGCAACTACTCCGTACGATTTGGTACTCCTATCGAGCAGGTAATCGCACTTGCCGGAGGCGTTCCTGTAGATACTGGCAAAATAATAGGTGGTGGACCTATGATGGGACGAGCTATGGATCACATAGAGAATATGCCCGCCAATAAAAGACTATCTGGCCTCCTCTTCCTGCCGGAGGAAGAGAGTGTTCGACCCGAAGAAGAAAACTGTATCCGTTGTGGCAAATGTGTTCAGGCATGCCCGATGGGACTTGAACCATATCTCCTCAGTCGCATGGCGGAATTGGAAATGTGGGAGGAACTGGAGAAACATGACATCATGGACTGCATCGACTGTGGTTGCTGCGTCTTTACTTGTCCTGCCCATCGCCGCCTCCTCGATGGTATTCGTCCCGGAAAAGCCAAAGTCGGGGCTATACTACGCGAACGTGCAGCGGCTGCCAAAAAATAGATGGTCAATCGATTAAATAAATGATAAAATGGTAAATGATAAAATGAAAAATTTTATAGTCGCTCCGGCTCCTCATGCGCATAGTGGCGATAGTGTGCGCCGGAATATGTTTTTGGTCATTCTCGCCCTGATGCCTGCTTATGTGGTCTCAGTTATTGAGTTTGGATTAGGCGCACTCATTACCGCTGCCATCAGCGTTATTGCATGTGTCGGCGTTGAATGGCTTATCAGCCGATTCCTCCTCAAGGAAAAAAGACAAACTATCGGTGACCTGTCTGCCGTTCTTACGGGTCTCTTGCTCGCCTTTAACCTGCCTTCGAACATCGATTGGTGGATTATACTCATCGGCGCAATCGTTGCCATCGGAGTCGGCAAAATGAGTTTCGGCGGGCTGGGACAAAACCCGTTCAACCCTGCTTTGGTAGGTCGTGTGTTCCTGTTGATTTCGTTCCCTAAACAGATGACAACATGGCCGCTGGCTAAAGGATTTGACAGCGCTGTTATGGGGCAGGCTCTTACGGACGCCAATTCCGGCGCTACGCCTCTATCGCTCATTAGTCAGGGAAAGATAGAAGACCTCCCGTCACTCATGGATTCATTGCTTGGCGTCATGGGAGGTTCACTCGGTGAGGTCTGTGCGCTCGCTCTTATCATCGGAGGTATCTTCCTTATCTGTACGCGTGTTATTACGTGGCATATACCTGTATCTATCATTGTTACCGTTGCTGCTTTTGCTGCACTCACTGCTCTCTTCGGCGGCGCTCCAAAAGGACTCGATACATGCCACTATGTAGCGTATGAGTTGCTTACCGGTGGTCTTATGCTCGGTGCTTTCTTCATGGCTACAGATTATGTGACCAGTCCTATGACTGCGTGGGGGAAAATTATCTTCGGTTTTGGTATCGGATTCATTATGATGGTTATTCGTACATGGGGTAATTATCCCGAAGGTATGTCGTTCGCTATCCTTATGATGAACGCTTGTGTACCATTGTTGAACAAGTTCAGACCGAAACGTTTCGGTGAACCTAAAAAATAAGGAGGAGAACTATGAAAAAGTTAGAAAGTACATTCGCTAACATGGCGCTCAGCTTGGTGATTATCGCTGTTGTGGCTGCGGCTGCGCTCGCAGGTGTTTTCACCTTGACCAAAGATACCATTGATGATCAAAAAAAGCAAAAAGAACAGAAAGCGATCTTCTCTGTTCTGCCCAATCAAGGAGCTGATCCTTTCATCGCGCCGGCGGACACCATTGATAAAGAGAAAGATTTGATTGTCTATCGTGCGTTCACGGATGCTACCATGACAAATTTCGTGGGATCTGCTGTTAAAATCAGTGAAAATGGCTTTGGCGGCAAATTCAAAATCATGGTCGGCTTCGACGCTGACGGAGTGATTGTGGACTACTCCGTGCTTGAACACCAGGAAACACCGGGACTCGGAGATAAAATGGGCATGTGGTTCAAGACAGATAAGAACAATCAGAGTATCATTAACCGCAAGGCGGAAGGAAACTTCACTGTCAGCAAAGACGGCGGAGACGTGGACGCAATTACAGCGGCAACCATCTCTTCACGCGGATTCCTCTCCGCTGTGAATGGTGCTTTTGAGGCATTTAATCTCACCAAGCCCGCACAGGAAGTACCTGAGACGGTAAATGATTCAGTTCCTCCTTTTTTACCGGAAGAGAACTTGGCTAATGACTCTATTAATGAACAATCAGTAAATGCTAAATGATATGAGTAACGCATTAAAAACACTAACCAACGGTATTCTCAAAGAGAATCCTACGTTTGTATTGGTTTTGGGTATGTGTCCCACGCTTGCCACCACTACCAGCGCTATCAACGGTATGTCTATGGGACTCGCTACCATGTTCGTGCTCGTTTGCTCGAATGTGGTAATCTCTATGCTCAAAAATCTTATCCCCGATAAAGTACGTATTCCGGCGTTCATCGTCGTAATTGCTACGTTCGTGACTATCGTTCAACTCGCTATGCAAGCCTATGTGCCCGCTATCTACGAGGTACTTGGATTGTTTATCCCCCTGATTGTCGTCAACTGTATCGTCCTCGGACGTGCTGAGGCTTTCGCTGCCAAAAACAGTGTCGGACTCAGTGCTCTTGACGGAATTGGAATGGGACTGGGATTCACACTCGCGTTGACTATTCTTGGCGCAGTACGCGAAATTCTCGGCTCAGGCGCCGTCTTCGGATTCAGACTCTTTAGCGATAATTACGCCACGCTCGTCTTCGTACTCGCACCGGGTGCATTCATCGCTCTCGCTTACCTCATGGCTATCATGAATAGAATCCAGAAGAAGGATAAATGAACAAATGGTAAATAATTAAATCGTAAATGATATGGCTTATTTTTTAATATTTATCTCTGCAATATTTGTTAACAATATTGTATTGAGCCAGTTCTTGGGTATTTGCCCGTTCTTGGGAGTAAGTAAGAAGATCGATACCGCGCTGGGAATGGGAGCGGCTGTTACCTTTGTGCTCACAGTGGCTACCGTGGTTACCTATCTGCTCCAAATTTTGCTGGTCGAATGGAAAATAGAGTTCCTCCAAACGATTGTCTTCATTCTTGTCATTGCCGCTCTTGTGCAGATGATTGAGATTATTCTCAAGAAGATCAGTCCTTCGCTCTATCAAGCACTTGGTGTGTTCCTACCGCTTATTACAACCAACTGTTGTATCCTCGGTGTCGCTATTATCGTTGCGGATCCTGAGCAACTATTGGCTAAACTGCCGGGAGAAACTCTTAGTGCCAACCTCTTGACCGGTACACTCTTTGCCTTTGCTACCGCGATTGGTTTTGCTTTGGCTTTGGTTCTCTTTGCCGGCATTCGTGAGCAACTCGCCCTCGCCAAAGTACCCAAAGCAATGAAAGGAACACCTATCGCTCTTCTCACCGCAGGTTTGCTTGCCATGGCATTCATGGGATTCAGCGGAGTGGTATAACTCCTTCGCACAACGACCACTATACAAATAAGGTACGCACACACGCGCGTACCTTATTTGTATATTTTGTCTGTTCGTTTTCTTTTTGGGCGTGAGCAACGGAAAAACCGACGTTCTCTTTTTTAGAAATACGTGACGGCATAGGTGTGGGCTTGACCTTTTGAGGTCATATTTAGTAAAAGAGACAAAAACTTACCGCACCTATGCACACTACCATTCAAAATCGACCGCAAAGGTACTGCCTTTTTCTCACATATGCAAATTTTTTTGCCAAATAATGCTATCGATTTTTCATAAAATACTATCAAAAAGTAATATTTGCACATTGTTATACGCCAAGATAGGTTACTTTTATTCAAATAAAAGAATAAAGCCATCCTTAATCGGCAAGAAGGAATCTGCGTGAAATTGTGTTAAAGCGTGTAAAATTGTATTTAGTTGGGGTAAAAACTCAAAAAAATTTGCACATATGCAATTTTTGTTGTACCTTTGCAGCAAAATTCTGATTTACTATGAAAAAGATTCTTGTATTTGTATTTACAGCAGCATTATTTTGCGCGTGCGCATTAAAAAATGAACCCGGCGCAGGCAAAGGAGATACTTCTACGCCTGAATCGGTCGATGACGGATATTCAGGAGAAGGATTCGGAGACGTAGGAGGCGATGGTGAACCTATTCTGCCCGGTGAAGATTCAGGTAGTAATGAACAGAGTCATGCAGGTGTAGTGACGGCTGGTGAGTGGCGAGACTTGGACAATTGGTTGTTCTGGTCCAATCTAATGACGAACACTCAGTCGGATCAGCAAGGCTCAGACTATACCATATACAGCGACTATTGGGGGTTCTTTACGAATAACCGTGTTGCGGTGCGGATAATAAACGAAAACGGAGAACCTCAGAAAGATGTGGCTGTTCAGTTAATGCGTCAGTCCGGTAATAATCCGGTCGTTTTATATGAAGGGCGTACGGACAACCGCGGAGAAGTCAATCTGTGGGTGGGGTTGACTCAATTACAGCAAAGCATCGATGAGAGCGGTTTGGTATTGTCCGTCGGCGGTCAGTTGAAAGAACAGTCTGTAAGTGTTACCCGATGGGGCGAAGAAGTGAAATGGAATACCGCTACCGCATCTATCCAGCCAACAAAAAACATAGACATCGCATTCATTGTTGACGCAACCGGTTCTATGTCCGACGAAATCAATTTTCTCAAAGCGGACCTGACGAATATCATAACTACCGTGCGCAACAAGAACGCCGAAGTGTCGATTCGTACGGCAACACTATTTTATCGCGACGAAGGAGACGATTACTTGACCCGTGCAAGCAATTTCTCGTCCGACATATCTGCAACGGTTTCTTTCATTAGTCAGCAGAATGCAGATGGTGGTGGAGACTATCCGGAGGCAGTTCATACGGCTCTGGAGACTGGGTTGCAACAATTATCATGGCGTGAGGAGAATAGTATTCGTTTGGCTTTCATGCTCTTGGATGCACCTCCTCACAAGCGTGAAGATGTAATCAGTAGTTTGCAAAAATCGGTACCGCAGTATGCCCAACGAGGTATTCGTATTATCCCCGTTGCGGCGAGCGGAGTGGACAAACAAACGGAGTTTTTCCTGCGCTTTGTGGCTCTCGCCACGGATGGAACATATGTGTTCTTGACCAACGATAGCGGAGTGGGAGAAGACCATATTGCTGCTACTGTGGGAGATTATCAAGTGGAACTGCTTAACGAATTGATAGTGAGACTCATTAATCAATACTTGGAGTAAGAGATTCATCCTCTGGTTAGCGGTTTTTGATACCCAAAACTGATTCCAGAAGATCAAAGGAGGAGGGACGAGGGAAGGGTGAGATCAGGTAGATGTCAGGGGTAAAGTCTAGGATTGTCTCGTAATTGTCTTGTATTTGGGTCGTAGTTGGGTCGTGGTTGGGTCGCTGGAGTGTTTTGCTGCGAGAAATGATATAAATCGATATACTATGCCGGGCAATGAACGAAAGACGGCGGTGGGTCAAAATGATTCATCGTCATCTTTTTATTTCGTTGTGTTTTATGTGCGGTAAAAAAATAAAAAACGATAGACTTTACTTATCTTTACTGAAAAAACGACATTTTTTTTCATATTTAGCCTATAAAATTTGCATAAATGAAATTTTTGTAGTATCTTTGCATACTTTTTACGATTGTGTGCGCGTAGGATGTGTGCGTGAGCGTAAAAATAGGAGTAAATGAAAATCAAATACCATCTGAAAATCTATAACGGCATATGAAAAACAAGTTACATCGTTTTTTCACATTATTCGTAGTAATCGGGTTATGTATCAGTCAACTTTTTGCGGTCCCCGCCTTTCGCGGTTGGCAAGAACGTACATTGACTGACGGCACACCTATTCGTGTTCGTCTTGTGGGTGATGAGTTCTATCACTTATGGGAGACTGAAGATGGTAAAATAGCGACCATGCAAGAGGATGGGACATTTATCATTTCCAGCGAAAAAGCGCCTTCGATGAAGCAGGTATCCGAGCGTCGTCAGTCAGCACGAGCAGCCAAGATTCCCGCTTCCCGCATTCAAAAGAACTACGGTGATATTCAGCCGACGAAACTATTGGTGATTCTTGTCAATTTCAGCGACAAGTCGATGAAATCCACTCACAACAACGCCTTCTTTGATAACCTGCTGAATGGTCCGTTCCCCTCGGTTCAGGACTATTTCAAGCAATCCTCCGGCAATACTTATGTGCCGCAGTTTGACGTCTTCGGTCCCTATACCTTAGACCAAAACATGGCATATTACGGAAGCAATGATAGTGACGGAAGTGACGAACACCCGGACCAGATGGTAGTCGATGCCTGCGCAAAAGCCTATGCAGATGGTTGTAACTTCAGTAACTACGACACCAACAACGATGGCAAAGTAGATAATATTTATGTTATATATGCCGGTTACGGAGAGGCTGCAGGTGCTCCGGCGAACACTATTTGGCCACATAGTTGGGAGATCTATAGTGGCAATGTAACGGGAACACTTAAATATAACAACAAAACGCTCGGTCACTATGCATGTAGCGCAGAATTGTCGGGTAAGTCGGGTTCAAATAGCGATGGTGTAGGTACTTTTGCTCATGAGTTCAGTCACGTTATAGGATTGCCGGACTATTACGACACAGACTATGGAACAAACTCTGATAATGGAGTCACTCCGGGCGAATGGACGCTGATGGACCAAGGTTCGTATAACGGAAGCGGTCAATATCCGCCGCTATACAGTGCCTATGACAAATATTTCATGGGATGGATGACGCCGAAGTTCCTTGCCAAAGACGAGGTGAAGAACGTGACGCTGACAACCACGTGGAATGACAACTACCAGATTACAGGTGGCGCTTCGCGTGTAGCATGCACCAATACCAACACGGTTTATTATATCGAAAACCGCCAGAAAAGCGGTTATGACCAATACCTTCCCGGTCACGGTATGGTGGTATGGAAAGTGACCTATAACAGCAGTCGATGGAATAACAATGACCTGAACAATACGGCAGGCACGCTGCGTTATACGATAGTGCCCGCAGACGGAAAAACAAAGAACTACGGTCAAGCCACAGACCCATTCCCCGGTACCTCTGGCAAAAAAACTTGGACGCCGTTCACCGGTTGCGCCTTGTCGGATATTACTGAGAGTAGTGGAACTATCAATTTCAAATACAACGGCGGAGTGGTCAAAACCACTTGGGATTATGTTATTTACGGCGAGAATTGTACTCATCCTGCCGATGGAGAGGTTACTAAAGACGGTACGCTCAACTTGACCATTACCCCCAGTTCCGGCTATACATTAGCAGACCCTGCATGTTGGGAAGTCCAAATGGGTGGAACAACGCTAACCTACGGTAGCGGCTTTACCTATAATTCCGGCACGAATAAATTCACCATTACCAGCGTAACCGGCGATGTGGAGATTACTGTGCGAGGCGGCCGTACTATTAATTGGAATACACAAGGCTCCCTTTACAGGACGAATGTTTCCGTCGACGGTACTATTACTCTTCCCGATGCACCGGCTAACTGTAGTGCCAGCCGTCAGTTTGTGGGCTGGTGCACCAACAGTACCTATAAGAGCGCTGACACGCCTCCGACATACGCCAAGACAGGCGATGCTTATTCCGTAGCCAACTATTATGCTGTCTATGCGGATGTAAGCGGTGGCGGTAGCGCCGATGCTACTTATACTTTTACGAGCAAGTCATGGGAAGCAACGGAAGGTAATTGGACTTCCGGCAAAGACGGTACAGCTTATCTCAATGGTGGTGTACAAGTGACAACAAGTTCAACAGGTGCCTATGCTACTTGTCCGAATTCATATAACAATGTATCATCCATCGTGGTAAGTTATTGCACCAACTCTTCAAAGGGTGCAGGTTCTATCAAGTTGAGTGTAAATGGCACAGAGGTAAGCGAGAGTGTAACGAGTTCCGGCGGAACAACACCGCGTGATCTGGAATTTGATTTCTCAGAGACCACACCAACAGGAGCACCGATTATCACCGTTAACTGCGCTACGAACTCGATTTATATCTGCGGTTTGACCATAACGCACGGTAGCGCAAGTTATTCAGGTTTCTCGACCGATTGTACAGCACCCGATCCGTGTGCGTTGACGAGTATTTCGCTGAATACTACAGGGGTCAAAGCAGCCTTTTCTACCGGTGAGGCTTTCAACTCAGAAGGATTAGTTGTGACTGCTAATTACAGCAACTGCTCGTCCAAGACCGTTACTCCGACCAGTGTATCCACACCGAATATGTCTTCGAATGGCAGCAAGACGGTAACGGTAAGTTATACCGAGAACGCTGTAACTAAGACGGCTACTTATTCCATTACGGTGAGTGCTCCGACGACCTATGCGATTCGTTTCTTTGATGGCTCTACCAAGCTCAAAGAGGAATCTCTCATAATGGGAGCGACGGCAACTCCGCCAACCGTGGATGACTGTGATGAATATGAGTTTATTGGTTGGCATACTTCTACACTGGCTACCGACAATACAACTTCCTACACTTGGGTTACAGATTTTACCGTTTCGGAAGCACAGAATTATTACGCTGTCTTTAGTCATACTGAAGGCGGCGGCGGAGGTGGAACTTCTACGGTCAGTGACATCTTAAATAGGGCTACTACAGCTATAACTGGGACGACTTATACTAACTGGTCTGGCAAAAAAGCGACTTCCGATGCTATTTATGCTGGAAATAGTGCTGGCGGAAATGAAGCGATTCAATTGCGTTCTAACAATAGTAACTCTGGTATAGTTACAACAGCCTCCGGAGGAAAGGTCAAGAAAGTGACCGTTGCTTGGGAGAGTAATACAGCAAATGGTCGTACGATTAATATATACGGAAAGAATTCTGCATATTCCGCTGCAACAGAGTTATATAATTCATCTACCAGTGGTACAAATCTTGGCTCCATTGTAAAAGGGACATCAACGGAATTATCTATCATAGGAGACTATGAGTATATTGGAATCCGATCCAATAGTGGAGCATTGTACCTTTCTTCAGTTACGATAGATTGGAGTGTTTCTGGCGGCAGCAGTTCTACTACTTATTATACCACAACCAAAGATTGTACTATCCCGACGGAAGTAACGGTTAAGTTCGATGCCAACGGAGGCGAGGGAACGATGACAGACCAAACCATTGATTACAATACGGCAACGGCACTGAAAGCGAACTCCTTTGAGAGAACAGGATATACTTTCCTTGGCTGGGCAACAACAACTGACGGTGCAAAAGTTTATGATGATGAAGAGGAAGTAACGCTTACTAAGAAAGTTACTACGCTTTATGCCGTATGGGAGAAGAACAGTTGGAATGTTTATTTCACTACACCTTCGGGGGCAACAGTTGTTAAGGCGAATGGTGCGACGGAGAGTCCGTTAACGGTTGAATATGGTGAGACGGTGACAATTGTCATCACCCCTGATGCAGAGCACACCATTAGTGCGGTAACCGCTACCGGTGGTGCCGTGCTAAACGGAGAAGGCAATACGCGTACGTTCACGATGCCGGACGCTGATGTGGCTATCTCAATCACGATGATAGAGAAATCGACCTACACCATCAACTTCATCAATATGGGCGAGACTATCAGTTCGCAACAAGTGATGGATGGTCAATCAGCGGTTAAGCCTTCGGACCCGGAGGCTTGCGAGGGATATGACTTCGTAGGTTGGTGGACTGATGAATTGGGAACGGATAATACTACTGCTGAAACATGGATTACAACCTTTACCGCAACTGGAAATCAAGACTACTACGCCGTATATAGCCATGCCGCAGGCGGCGGTGGAGGCGGAGGAAGCCCTGTTACTAAAACAATGAGTACCTTTGCTGCTATTTCGGGAAATGTGGATGGAGATACAAACATTAGTTATGAAGCAGCAAAAGGCGGAGCCAGTACGGCACCAGCTGTAAATAGTGATGAAATCCGCATTTACCAAAATGGCGGTACGCTTACAGTTACTGCCAATAACAGCAAAAAAATCACAGCTATTACAATCGGTTCTTCGATGGTAACGAGTGTTACATATAAAGTTGATGGAGGAACGACAAGCAGTAGCCAGAATATCAGTGCCGGAGGTACATTCGCATTAAGTGATTTGAATGCGACTACCATTTTGTATACATGTACAGGAACGGATAAAAATCACCGTTTGTATTTGAACTATTTAAGCGTTACTTATACGGGTGGCGGTGGCATCAGTTCTACGACCATCTACACCACAGACCCTGCATGTACACCGTGCGAGGATAAAGTGACATTGGAAAAGGGAGCGGAGTCGCATGGTACGTTTACACTCGACAAGGTTGACGGAGCATACAACAACTGTACCTCTGATTTTGTGGTTACCGTGTCGGACATTGAAGCGGCAGAGGGTTATCGTTTTGTCAATGTTACTGCAACAGGTGGCAACAACGTGGTCGGAGGTCCTGACGGTAGCGGCAACTACACCGTGACTTATACGAAAGGCAATAACATCACTTCAACCGTTACGGCTAATTTCGAAGTAATACCATCGCATAATGTGACATGGAATGTAAACGGTGATGACAGCAATACGGATTCTTATCAAGAGGGTAAAGCTATTGTCTTCCCTGAGACTGCCAGCGGTTGCGAAGGTAAGGTGTTCGTGGGTTGGAGTGCTACGGAGGTTGCAGAAACTGATGTTGCTCCGGCATTTACCTCCTCGGCGCTTATGGGTGACCATGATGTTACCTATTATGCAGTCTTTGCGACAGCAAGTGGTAGCGGAGGCGGCGCATGGGATGGTTCAACTGCCGGTACGTATAAGATTTATGCGTTGGTAGATGATACGAAGTATTACGCAACAGGTACCGGAAGTAAGATTGACGGCTCCACGGATATCAATGACGCCGCAGATTATACTTTCGAAGAAGTAACCGGCGGATGGGCGATCAAAACAGGAGATAAATATATCACCTATAGCAGTAAGACCGACTTGGGTACGTCCGGAAGTGCATATACCTGGAGCATAGAAACCGGTACAGAGGGCTCGTGGCGGATTAACTCGGGAACTTCCGGTCGAGCATGGATATATAGAGAATCTACTAATGTATTCGGAGGTTATTCAACGGGGAATGTCAACGGTACAGAATACTATGACCTTGAAATTGGCGGTGGTGGAGGTACTTCCTATAGTGGCTATACTACTTCATGTACGCCGTGCGAAAATAAGGTAACGTTGACGAAGGGGAGTTCGTTGAATGGTACGTTTGCTTTGGATAAGGTGGATGGTGAATATGAGAACTGTGCTGTCGGAGGATTAGTGGTACATGTGACGGATATCACACCGAGCGAGGATTATCAATTCAAGGAAATAACACAGACGGGTATTGCAACCGGAGTTACTATTGATCAGGCAGGTAAAACTGTTACATACGCCAAAGATGTTGCAGGAACTTCGACTATCAATGTAATCTTTGAACCGAAACCGAGTTATACCATCCGGTTCTATAACGGCGAGAGCCTTATCGGAACCGCTCAGACCGTTGTTTCCGGCAAGACGCCTATCGTTCCGTCAAATCCGGAGGCATGCGAGGGATATACATTTGTAGGCTGGTGGACAGCGACTTTAGCTGTAAACAACACGGAAACGCATACGTGGGTAAGTGATTTCACGGCTACAGGAGATCAGGATTACCATGCCGTATATCGTCATAATGAAGGAGGCAGCGGAAGTGGAAATGTATCATTTGTTTCAAGTGAACAAGGCTATAGTAATGCTTCATCTGCTACAGCCCAAACGATAGATGGCGTTACGTTCACATTTGGTCAGGGAGGCCATGCTACCACTTCGCCTATGTATTACACATCCGGCACCAGTGTCCGCATGTATGCAGAGAATACACTTACTATCAGTTCCGAATCTTCCATAACGGCTATTTCATTTACATTCGGAGGAACAAAAACAGCGGGGTTAGAAGCAAATGTAGGAACATACGATGATGCAGGAACATGGAGCGGAGAAGCAACATCTGTGACATTTACTGCCGGAAGTTCGGGACAACAACATATTCAGAGTATTTCAGTTACTGTTGACGGAGGTGGAACTAATTATTTCACAACTGTATTTAGTTGCTCGGGACATATGATTACGGTAGAGTCAGTAGAACATGGTTCGGGTGCTTCTGATAAGTCTCGTTGCGATGAAGGCGGCATGGTTACTATTACTTTGACGGCAGATGAAGGATATGATTGTGGTGGTATTACCACTTCGCCGGTTGTGTCCGTAACCAAGACGGCAGAATGTACCTATACCTTCACCATGCCTGCTTCGGATATCACTGTAACACCTGTCTTCACGCCCAAGACACCTCGTACGTTTACCTTTGAAAAAGGAACAGGTATATGTGCTACCAGCACGCTTACAGAAACTATATGGCATGGCGGTGTGACCTTGCCGGCAGCAACTGCCAATTCGGGTTGCGATCCCGAATATGTATTCGCAGGTTGGGCTACGTCGGCTGTAACGGTCGAAACAGAAGTGCGTCCGACGCTATATGCTGCGGGTACGTTGTACAACGGAGAAGAGACAACACTCTATGCTGTCTATTCCCAGACGACAGGAGGAAACAGTTCCGGCTTTACGCTCAGTTATACAATAGATGATGTTACCTACTATGTTGCCGCACGTACGGGAACCAATAAATATATGGGTGCTACTACTGATGTCGTGGATGCGGCACGCTTTACCATTGTGACTTCGAATGACAAACAATACCTATGCTGGCACGGAGAGAACGACACGTACGTTTCCAATAACTCCAATAAGACGGATCTCCTATTCACCACAAATATAGAAAATGCATATAGTTGGGACATTACGGAAACAGGAAACACAATTGCTTTAGTGGCATCAAGTGGTCGTCACTTTATGTTCAATACCAACATCGCTCAGCGTGACCGATTTGCTGCCTACTCCACTGATGATGTTTTAGTAAAAGGTGATGCCGGAACAACGGTATATAACTCCATTCCGAGTTGCGTTTGCAACTCTGTGGATATTACCTATGATGCCAACGGAGGCACATTAGCGGAAGGTTGCGAAAATGTAACCGGAGGAGAGTGTGAGCGTGATTGGTTGTTATGCGATGCCCCGACGCGCGAGGGTTATTTGTTCACCAACTGGAAAGACCAAAACGGAACATTATATGATGCCGGTGCAACAGTGACCGATTTGAAAATATCACTTACTCTGACGGCGCAATGGATTCCTGCTCCATACACGGTATTGTTTGATGCAGGTTCGGGCAGTTGTGTGGAATCGTTGACCGAGTCGAGCCGTGGTGACGGAATTATCTTACCCAAGGCAGAGCCCTCTCCCGCATGTGCGGATGATTGGACTTTTATCGGTTGGAGTGCGACGAACTTAGAGGGTGAGACCAATACTTCTGCCACTATCATCGGTGTCGCAGGTGTGGCATTTACCCCGGAGACGAATAATGTGACGCTATATGCCGTTTATAGCACATTGGATGAAGGTGGCGCAACACCCGACTATACTCGCGTGACAGATGCTACTCCGGCAGAAGGAGACTATGCCATCGTTGTAGCCAAAAGCGATGAGAGTTTCGGATTACTGACCTATGGAACAATTGCTAAGGGACGTCTTGTATATACAAAGGATTACACCTCACTACCGACAACTACTATTTCTTCTCCCGACGCTACACAAATTTGGCACCTAACCTATGATGCTTCGGGTAATGCTTACTTGTATAATGCGAATGCAGGCGCTTATCTCGCTGCAAGCGGAACTAACATCACTTACGACGCCAATGCTGGTTCGGCATTTGTGTTCACGAAAGACCCCGGAACACACGGTGACTATGAGTGCTTGAACAGTACTGCATCGACTTCCTCTAATTACTATCTTGGAGCGAACAAGGATGCAGACTATATCCGCTATTACGGTACAACCACACTGGTTGCTACTAATAGTATAACGCTTTATAAAGGTTCTACCGGTACACGCTATTACAGCACTAGTCCGGTTTGTACACCATGTACCGACCCAGAATGGTCGTTCGAAATGGGAACAAGTGTCACGAAAACAAAAGGTAGCGAACCATTCACCAATACGGTTGTTAAGGGGCATGAGTCCTTAGGAACAGTTACCTACTCCAGTACGAATGAGGCAGTGGCAACGGTAGATGCAACAGGTTTGGTAACCATGCATGAAACAGGAACCACTACCATCACTCTCCGTCTAACCAAAGCAATGCCGTATTGCGCTGCTGTGCTGCAATACGAATTGGAGGTAAAAGAGCCAAGTATTGATATTGTAGGGGTTACAATTGATGGCGAAATTATTATAGAACACGACTTAGAAGGAACGATTACGCTGGACCTGAGTGAAGGAAATGCCATCTCCACCGGAACAGCAGCTAACGACTTATTCTTCTCCAAATACTTTGAGGCGGCGTCCAACATGAAACTCTTCGCCATCTTCAACGGTACCGGTCATGAGATGGATCTCTCCAATATCCGTGTTCGTTGTAACTGTACAACAGATGGGAAATGGCCGAAAAAGACAGGTGATTTGGGATACGTAGAACTACGCACAATCAGCAAACTGCGCGAACAATATCCGAAGATGAAGATACCTTCCGGTACGGAATTAATATTCTGGTCAAACAACAAAGGTTCCACTTCCGGTGCTATCGCCCGCAATACCGAATTACGTGAGTGTATAAAATTCGAAATTGGCGATATGGAATACCATTATTCGGATATGGAGGCAATGGAGATTCCCAACTGGTTCTGCTTAGGCGATTACACCACCTACCAAGTGACGGATGCAGATGGTAACAACCAGTTTGTCTTCAATGGCGATGACTCCATGATTATGGAGCGCTATAATCCGGCTACCGGACAATGGGAGGCGATTGATCTCTTCGGCGCCGGCACATCGGCAGATCCGGCAGATACTGAAGGTTTGGTGGAAAACATTTCTACCGAATATGAAATCAATGGAAAAATGCAAGCATTAAACGAT
This sequence comes from uncultured Bacteroidales bacterium, assembly GCA_900319995.1. Lineage (GTDB taxonomy): Bacteria > Bacteroidota > Bacteroidia > Bacteroidales > Paludibacteraceae > Colicola. The sequence goes on along the minus strand of ONQO01000003.1, from coordinate 73,860 downwards.
GGCAACGGCTTCCATGCCGAATGTGAAGGTAATCCTATACCTCTTTCCACCAACCGCTATATGTTAGTGCGCAAGAATACTGTATTAGACGGTATGAATGCCGTTGCTTCCAACACCACTTCTTTTGCTACTCTCTGTGATGAGTGGGATGGCACGCCTGTCGGTGGTACCGCAGATGCATATTGTCACTCCGGAGGAGTATTCTCCGACATCGCAGAATATGACTACGCGGAGAACTACATTGATTGGGATGAGATAACAGATGACAAGTATGATGTAGATGAGAATGAAGATGGAACAGTATCTGTCACGTTTACCGGCCTGCAGGATTTGGCTGAGCGTGCTTGCTCACTATTGAAGATTGAAGTACATGACAAAGATGATGATACTAAAATCTTGGCAACTACGGAATACAAGATTCCTATAGTGGTCAAAGAAGGCGATGTGATGACAACCGCCGAATTATTCCATAATCAGGCAGAAAAGTGTGCTACTTGTGATGTAGCGATTTTAGGTAGCGCAATACTGACCAAGGCAACCGATGGAGCCACCAATGATATGCCGGAGGTTCGTGATATCTATGTTTATGGCGGTGGTAAACTGGTTATTCCGAGCGGAACGCATTACAGAGCCCGTGACCTTATAATGCGTATGCAAATGGCGGATGACAAAGTGAACGTAGAAGTGCCTAATATACGGGTAGATGGTTCGCTGACCAACCAATATGGCGGTTCGATACGTCAACAGGTACGTGTCGGAACGTCCCGCTTCTACCAGTTTGCAGTACCTTATCCGGTTCGTCTGGAAGACGTGACTTTCAGTGATGGCACACCTGCGGTTTATGGCGAAGATTTCATGATCCGTTACTACGACGGTGAGTCTCGCGCGCAGAACTTAGGTACCGCATCGAACTGGCGCAATTTTGAAGGAACACAACTGTTGCCTGGAGTGGGATATACATTAGCCGTCGCGAAAAAAGCAGGACATGAGCAACGCGAATTAGTGTTCCCGATGTCAGATGCCTCTTTGGATGACGGTGAGCCGGTTTCCAAGGCAACGACTATCCATGCATGGGGAGACAATAGTATTCGCGCTAACCACCGCGGATGGAACTTCCTCTCCAATCCCTATCTAACTACGTATGCCAAGAATTATCTCAATGAAGATGCAGGAGGCATGCTTACTACAGGACGGCTGGTTCAAGATCCTGAACATCCGGGATGGTGGATAAGTGATGAAGGCACTGTTCCTTATGTAACGCTCATTAACTCTGCGCGTACGGACTATAGTCAGGAATTAGTATCGCTAAAGGAGTTACCTCCGTTCACAACGTTCTTTATACAAGCCGGAGATGATGACCATTCGAATGGAGAAGAGTTCTCTCTGACGTTTGACCGAGCTCACAGAAAGTCCTCCGCTCCATCCTATATCCGTGCAGCGCAAAAGACACCTGTCGCCCGTTTCGGAGTATTGCTTAGTGGGAATGGAGCTGAGGACAACTGCGGTGTGGTTGTTGGGGAGAAATACTCTGCTGCCTATGATATGCAGGCAGACTTGAGCAAGGAGTTCGGATCGGCTTATTCACTCAAACTGTACACGCTGCAAGATGATAAGATGCAGATGGCTTTCCAAGCCACTCACCCCGACAGCCTGAAAAAACCTGTTCCTGTTGGTGTTCGTTTGCCCGCTAATGGCGAATATACATTCTCCATTGACAGACGTTACAACCTCGGTGCCTTCGCGCATATTTACTTAACGGATAATATCACCGGTCAACACACGGATTTGTTGGACGATACGTATACGTTTACCGGAAGTCGTCAGCAGAACGATGCGCGTTTCAGTTTGTCAGTCGAAATGCAGAAAGAAACGCCTACCGGCATACAGAATCTGCTTAACGGAGTTTATGCTGTAGGAAGGGATGGTTCGCTGTTACTGACAGGATTGCCTGCGACAGCGGATATCTATATCTATGATATGGGCGGCCGAATGGTACACAGCGGACACACGCAAGGTGCGACATCTGTTACGTACCCGTTGCCAACCGGAGTTTATCAGATACGCGTACTATCTGAAGGAGCTAATGCACTCCTGCGAACTATAGTTTATTAACCTCAAATTCCTATTAAAGTATGCCATTCCAATTATTTAGAAGTGTATATGAGGTGTTTGAGGAGCGTGAGCGTGTCCGCAAGTTGAAGATATCCCTCATCGCCGGTACATTTTTCGTATGTTATTGTGTGTTAGTCATCTTTGTTCTCAAGAATCAGGAGACAGAGATGGTGGAACGAGTGTCTGCACAGGCAGTTGTACCAGCTTCGTCTCCGGCTCCAACAGCCAACAAGGTAACATTGCCGACGATACGGGCTACCTCACTTACAAGACGCAGTATTGTACCCCATGTTCCAGTAGTGCCTTCCACTCCGTATTATGAAGGAAGCGGTTTTTCGATGAAAGTGCACCTTACTTCTTCCGCATCTCCTTTATCTATCGGCGGAGGCGGCAATGGAGGTGGAACTATGAATAACGGGCGAGGTTCTTCCTCCCGAGCGTCATCGTTAGGAGGTAACACGTCTTATCCTATGTTATCATATGTGCCCATAATGCAATCCACTTCAGCAATCGTAGAGACGCCTCAACAACGGTTGCAGAAACATAATCTGACAGCAGACAATAGGCTTGCTTCCATGCAAGGCGTTATAGAAAGCAGCGGTCCCAATACAGTCTATGCACGTGCCAAGAAAGGTGGATGGGATGACTACGGTCAAGACGAAGAGCCATTCTTGGATCCTGTGGGCGATGTGACATGGGGACTGATGGCACTTCTGGCTGCGGTCTATGTGGCATATGTGTATAGAAGGAAGCGGGTTAAGGAGTTACCATTCATTCTTTCTGAATAATCCGCCAACGAGGCAGATGAGAAGATAGAACGGATAGAGAATTTCCAATAGTAAAGAGATGGAGAATAATTGAAGTTTGGAGATAGAAGATAGTTGGTTTTTATTCATCCTTTCACGGATGAGCGAATACTCAACCGGAAATTTGACAAGCAGAATTGGCGGACATAGTATTTGAGCTATGTTCGCCAATGTTATGATTAGCCCGCAACGGCGAATGTCTCTGTCCGTATAGTGCGGAGCTTTGCCTGCCCAGCGCATTCGTTGGCGGAGGAAGGCTCGCCAAGTGGTCTGAGGGCGGACGATAGCGGTGAAGTCGGGTTCGTCGATGACGGCAATTTTATAGCCGCGCTTTTTCATGGCTTCCAAGAGGAACATATCGTCGCCGGAAGGGATTTCCGGATGTATGTCTTGTTCACAAGCGAGCCATGCTTCGCGTCGGACGATGAGGTTCGCGCCGGAACACATAACAGCTTTACCTCGTTTGGCGGTTCGCATAGTAAGTTCCTGAATAGCTGCGTATTCGGCTATCTGGAGAGAATTGAGAATTGAGAATTGAGAATTGAGAATTGGCTCCATGCGGAGGTGGAAGGATTATGAGGTCGGCGCTGGCGAATTGAGAATTGAGAATTGAGAATTGAGAATTGGATGCTGCATTGGGCCAAACGACATCGTCATCATGGAGCCAGACGTATTCCGTGGAGGCGGCATGGATGAGTTTGGAGAGGGCATGTTTTTTGCCTAAATTGTCATCGTTGACGCCTCGAATAGGGGTAATATGGGTAACAGGCGGAGTAGTAACCTTACAGTCAGGTCGCGGGCAGGTCGCGGGCAGGTCGCGGGATTGGCTGGTAAATACAGTTAATTGCGCTGTGAATTGAGGGTAACTTTTGGCGATGCAGCTTTGTTCGGATTCAGCGACCGGAAAATCAGCTGCCATGAGTGCCATCGCCATGCGGTGGTCGTTTCGGACTTCGTGGAGCCGGACAGCTTCGAGCCTGTCGGACTCTTTGAAACGGAGCCAGTCGGTACCGGTGGCTTTCAGTTCAATGCCCAAACGTTCGCAAGTCAAAGCTATAGGTGGGAATAGGTCGAGGGTATTGGTAAAGTCTATGATTACCTCGTTTTTGTCAGGTAATGCCCTCGTTTTTAATAGTACACCATCAGGAAGGAATGTTGTGTCGACCCCGAAATGCCGTGCGTAGATGTCTGCAACTATTTTATCGCCTTGCAGGCTGTCTTTTTTGAGTCCTTCCAATATCAGTTCTCCGCCGTGTATGGCTACATATTCATACCAAAAAGCGGCAGCAGACCAATCGGGTTCTATATCAGCCATGTATGGCTGATACATTTCTGCCATGCGGCGAGACATGGTGATATAGGGGGATTCGTTTTCGGAGACGGGAATGTCTTCGCCGTGTAGGATGCGGGCAGAGGTTGTTTGGGTGGTGGGTTTGCCTTTGCGCTCCATGAGCCGCGGATCGCCGGTAAGGGTAATCGGCTCGCCCGGATAACATTTGGCTATGTGAACTTGGAGAAAACGGAGGGCGGTACCACAGTTCTTCAAATGAAGAATTATTTGTGATTTGTGATTTGTGATTTGTGATTTTTTATATTCTTGCAGTTGTTCCAATGCATCGTGGAGGACAAGGACATCGTCGGGCATATCCGAAGAGACCCGCATGAGCGGATCTCCATGGATAGCCTGCAATAGAAGAATTCTATTCGCAATAGATTTTGATATCGGAAGTTTAATGTGGTCCACAAATTAACCAGATTAAACAGATTATTATAAGTCCAAAATTATCAAAAATTGTTCAAAAATTATATCTGTCAACAATTAAAGACAATCTAAGACAATTAGTTTACATCGGGCAGGGGACTGTAGTCGCGGGAGTAACGGAGATGTTGCTCGATGTAGCCTTCCGTGAAGTCAATCTTGACGTCGGTGATGTTTCCTTCCGCGTCACGCACGGCAGTATAAACGGGATTCACGAAACCTTTATAGGGCGCGAGATTGAGTTTCTGGTAGCGGGCAAGAACCTCCTTATGGAGATCTTGGTTCACTTTTACCGCATATTTCTCTACCATCTCTTTCGCGGCCGCGTAGTCGCCTTCGGAAGTGATGCGTTGGATCTCTGCGAGGAGTTCTCCGTAGAGGCGGCGGAGGCCCTGATAATCGTTGATGCGGAGGTAATGTTTGCCATCGCGCTCGATAATCTCCACCTCTTTGTTGGCGGCGTGCTCATAGACCCAGTTAGCGATGAGTTGGCGGTTGCGCATATGCGCTTCCTCGATGTCTTTGCCCGGCTCGATACGCACGAGTTGGGTCATTAGACCGTTCATCTGCTGCTGGTAGTAGCCGGCTTTGAAGGCTTCTTCGTTGGGCAGAAGGCCGAGTTCCACGAGTTTCGGATCGCCGAGGAAATAGAGTCCGAAGAGGTCTGCGCGGGCTTCCTCGATGGTAGAAGCGTGCTCTTTGAGGGCATCTTTGGAAACACCCGGCATGAGTTTGCCGGAACCATGTCCGACACACTCATGTAGGTCGGTATGCAGGTCGCCGCAAAGCGCTCCGTATTTCTCGTAGATAGCGCGGATCTCATCGTCAATCATGAACTCCTCGTTGAAGCCGTTGCCTTTAGCCGCCTCGTTGTAGGCGTGCATGAGATTGTCGATAGTTACGGATTTGGAGCCGTACTCTTTGCGAATCCAGTTAGCGTTCGGCAGGTTGATGCCGATAGGCGTAGCGGGATAACAATCGCCGGCAAGTATGGCAGCGGTAATGACTTTTGCAGAAACACCTTTGACCTCCTCTTTTTTGTATTTGGGGTCGGTGGTGGAGTGGTCTTCGAACCACTGTGCGTTCTCCGAAATGAGTTGGGTGCGCTTGGTGGCAGCGAGATCTTTGAAGTTGACCATCGACTCCCATGTGCCTGTGATGCCGAGCGGGTCGGAATAGGTTTCTGTGAAGCCGTTGACGTAGTCCACGCGGCTGTCGAGATCTTTCACCCAGGCGATACAATACTCGTTGAAGAGTTTGAGATCACCCGTTTCGTTGAAGGCAATCATCTTCTCGATGGCGAGTTTCTGGGCATCGTTTTCCGCATATTTGAGCGCCTCTTTGAGCCAATAAACGATATGTTCGAGGGCTTCGCCATAGAGTCCGCCGACTTTATATACGCGCTCCTCGATCTCGCCATTTTCGTTCTTCACAAGTTGGCTGTTCAGACCAATCCATAGTGGTTCCGGACGGTCGTCTTTATGGGCAGCGTACCAAGCCTCGGCTTCGGCTTGTGTCACTCCTTCTCCGTAATAGTTTCCGGCAGAATTTGCCACAAGGTCGATTCCATCTTGGGCTGTCATTCTTTTCTGCATAACCGCAGGGTCAAACATGACAGGAAGGATAGCCGGGTCGTATGTGACTCCGGCTTTTTCGCAAGCATTAACGAACCACTCCTGGCTGAACTCCGGCAGGAATTTATCTTCGGAATAGTGATGGTGAATGCCGTTGGAGAACCAGATTCGTTTGAGGTATTTTTCAAATTTCTCAAACTCATCATTTGCCATTTGACATTTGCCATTTGTCATTTGCTCGTAGAGCGCCTCGCAGGTACGCCGGATACGAAGGTTGTAGCGTCCGTTTTGGTCAAAAAGGATGTCGCGTCCCCAGAGTGCCGCTTCGCTCAAACAGTACAGCAGTTGTTTTTGCTGCAAACTCAAACTGTCAAACTCCGGTACGTCGTAGCGGAGGATTTCAAGGTCATAAAACTTATCCACGTTGTATTGGAATGTTTTTTCTTTCGGTTGGCATGCGCATAGCGCTATAGTCAAAAGAAAGAATGAAGAATAAAAGAATAATTTTTTCATACCGATCTGTATAAATTGCGTGCAAAGGTACGCATTTTTTTGCAAATATGCAAATATTTTGTCATAAATCTTGCGTATATCAAAAAAAAGTAGTAATTTTGCATCGTCATTTGAAAATGACCGCTGGCACTGACAGCGTAAAAAAGCAGTGACATATTGATTATTTTCGCGTTTGCGATTTATTGGACATTTCGAAATGTAGGAAGTTTTAGAATGACACCAATAATAAGTCAGCAAGCGTCCGTATTGTATGTATGGGCGTGACTTATCGGTGTTATGGGCAATTCCTACAGCCTCGAAATGGATAAGGAAGCGCTCATATTTTTTGTCGTGTTTCTTTTTATATCTCGCAGACGGCTCTAATAGAGAACCGTCACTCTCCAAACGGGGCAAGTGCAGCAAAGCCAAAGGAGCTGTAAACTATTTAATTATTTAGACCCGATGCTCAATGGGATATAAGTGAGCAAAAGAAACAATGAAAAGAAATTTTTTTATTTTGGCGTTAACAATGCTTTGTTTATTTGTAGGCGCAAATAATACAAAAGCTGCTACTCCTCCACAATTAGATGGTGTCACTTTCTATAGTTCTGATGGGGAAACACTGGACTTTTATGCAGATAAAGTTATTTATCATGCAGAAGGAATGTCAATTAGCAGACGCGGGGATTGGGAGTGTAGTTATATTAGTGGAGTCGGAAATACCAATTATAAATGGGCAATTACTGTTCGAATTTATGTTGGGAATAGAACCGTGACAATGACAGGGTATATTGAATCATACCAAAATGGCCGTCTAAAGGGAAATCTTATCTTAGATGGGAAAAAATGGACTAGATAATAACATTATATATTTATTCCTAATTCTTTTCGCCCGAGTGATTGCTCGGGCGTTTTTTATATGTGTAGAGGCTAAACGGAAATGTAGTTCCCGAATATTTAGTTCACTAAATAATACCTGTTAGCGGAATTAAATCATGCCGATTTGATTCTTCCAAGCGATAGAGATTGTCAGGTTGCGGGATGGATTCAGATAGTATTCGGATAGTATTCAGGTAGCATTTCCTAGCGGCAATGTGTAACGGATGACTAAGAATATACAAGAACAACTAACGATTTAAAGAACCCCGAATCAGATTCGGGGTAAAAGAAGAAAGAATTTTGACATGGCATAAATGGCATAAATGGCAAAAAATTGACATGTCAGTATTGTCAGTATTGTCAGTTTGGTTAGTTTGGTGAGTCTAAAATTATCCAAAATTGCCCCAAAATTAGAATAATTCACAAATGGACCAGATTATACAAATTCACAAATTAATCAAATTAAACAAATTAGGGAAACTGACAAAACTGACAATAATGACATTACAAAAAATTACATGACATCGTTATATACCGGCAGGCAAAATAACAATTATATTCTCTCCAAAACGGTGTGGACGAGCTCTTTGATACGGGGTTTATAATCAGTGTTCGCAGCTTCCACTTTTCGTTGTGCGATGACACAGCAGACGGTCATCGCTTTATGCCCCATATGCAGGGCGAGGCCTGCGATGCATGAACCTTCCATCTCATAGTTGGTAATACGCTGTCCTTCGTAACGGAAATCGGTGATTTTTTCGTTGATGTCCGGCACAGCGAGATTTACGCGCAGCACACGTCCCTGTGGTCCATAGAAACCGTTTGCAGCGATAGTGCATCCGCGCATCATATCGTCACGTGCGATACGATCCACGAGTTCAGGGTTAGCCGCAACGACATAGGGTACAGCTGCTTTCTTCGGATAGCCGACGAAGTCCACGAATGCTTTTTCGAAACCTAAATCAGCCACTTTGTCACGGTTCTCGTAGAAAGCCAGCACACCATCGAAGCCGATAGATTTTTGGCTAACGAGGAACGTGCCGAGAGGAATATCCTCCTGCATACCTCCACAAGTGCCAATACGTACAATTTCAAGGCAGCGTTTCTCGGCTTTCTCCGTCCGTGTCTTGAAATCGATGTTCGCGAGCGCGTCAATCTCGTTCATAACGATATCGCAGTTGTCGGTACCGATTCCGGTGGAGATACAAGAGATCCGTTTGCCGTGGAACTTACCGGTAATGGTGTGGAACTCGCGGCTCTGTACGTCGCACTCGATAGAGCCTTCGTCAAAGAAGGAAGCGACCATATTCACACGATCCTGGTCTCCGACGAGAATGATTTTGTCAGCCAGGAATTCAGGTTTCAGGTGCAAATGAAATGCAGAACCATCCTCATTGATGATTAACTGCGATGCTGGAAATGTTTTCATAGTGTATTAAATTTTAAAATTATATATTACAAATCACTAATAACCAATACGCAAAGCGTCATGCTTCCCCTCCGGTAAAGGTGAGCGGGAGCGTACTTCCGTGAATAGGTCCTCCGACAGGTTTGATAGTGCCGAATTTCTGTTCGTACTGGCTGATATTATTCTGCAAGGCCGCAAGAATTTTCTTTACCTGGTCTGGCGTAACCACTACGCGAGCCACAACGTTAGCCTGTTGAAGCCCCGGCATCATTTGGGCAAAATCCAAGACGAACTCCGTAGGAGTATGAGCTATCAACGCAAGGTTTGCGAACACGCCCTGCTGCTTGTCCGGGGCAATGTTGATACTTAATTGTTTCTGTTCTGCCATAAGAAAAATAAATTATTTAATTTACGATATATTTTTTACCATTTTGTTTGTCTCTTGGGAACCACCAACATCCATAATGAAACCAGCGGCAGGACGATATCAAACCAAAGGACGCTAATCATATGGAAACGTTTGAGTCCCATTCTCCGTGCCGAGACATTGAGAATGATAGTTTGGAAAATCCACCGCAGGAGGAACAGCCCTATCGCAACGGAGAGAAGCAATTCCGCCATTCCGAAGGCAGGATTCATCATTTTCAGTTCGTAGTTCACGACTGCGAAAACAATGGTAGCTATGACCGCTGCGTAGAAAAGTCCTCTGGTCAAAGGTTCCATCGCCAGACGTATTTTGGTTGCTGTGCGGTAATTTGGAGAAACGGACAGGTGTCTCCGTTTCTGTTGCCACCACTCTTTCATCGTCTTTTTTGCCAGCGACCACGTGTAACTGTCTCTGCTGACCACCACCGCGGTGTTTCGTTTTGTGGCAACATGGTTGACAAACAAATCATCATCGCCGGCTTTGTTGTTCATCATATGTGTGAATCCGCCAGAGTCGAAGAACAGCGATTTGCGGTAAGCCAGATTCCGTCCCACGCCCATATAAGGATGGCCGCATATAGCAGCTCCCAAATAATGCAAGCCGTTGAAGAGAGTGTCAAAGCGCACAAGCCGGTTGATATGACCTTTCTCCTCAAAATACGCACCGAAGCCGAGCGATATTTCTTTACCTTCTTTGAGAAGCGGTTGAATCATCTCAGAAATCCACCGGTTGCTTTCCGGCACACAATCTGCGTCCGTGAGCAGGAGATACTCGTATTGTGCCGCCTTGGCTGCCAGCGTAAGAGCCAGTTTTTTGGTAGAGAGCACTCGCGCTCCATAGGGAACAAAAGTCATATGCAGACGCGGGTCCTGAACCATATAGCGCTCAATAATCGCCCGCGTGTCATCTTCAGAACCATCATCCACCACAATCACCTCGTAGGTTGGATAGTTCTGCGTCAAAAGTGCCTGCAGATAATTGGATAGATTTTCCCGTTCATTGTGTGCGCACAAAATGACCGAAACTCCGGGAGCATCCGTCGGCGATAGCTGGCTGTCTGTCCGCATTTTTTTATCTTTACGGATCCGACGAGCTACCGCAGCCATATATCGGCTGTACCAATAAACCTGCGCGACGAAGAGCACTACCAACGCCCCGATGAGCACCCAGTCCAATATTTTCAGATCACTAAACGACACAATAGAAGACCTAATGGTAAATGATTAAATGGAGAATTTAATTTTGTAGGTATGTTCAGAAGAATTATCTTCCGCTTTGACAGTAATAATCCACGGTTTCCCGTTGATGACACCGGGTGTAATTGTCATTTCCCGGTTGTCCAGTTTGCGCCCGTTGAATACTGCTGTTTCGCCTTTGATATTCGTAAGCGATCCGATGCCGCGGAATCCCTCAATCTGCACGTTTTTCGTGCTGGATAATTTGCAGGTCTGCACTTCCTCGCTGTCAGGATTGAAATCCGCCCATACCTGCCCGTTAATCACCAGTTTGTCAATGCGGGAGGAGTAAATCATTTCTACATCGTCGATAAAAAGTGCGTTACCGGCATACAGACCATCGTTGGCTCGGAAAGCAGGGTAATTGCCGGCAGAGAAAATTACGTTGCACATGGTTGGCTCTTTGTCGCTCATATAGAAAACCGGCACTTTGATTTGTGTCCATTCATTATATTTAGCGCGCGCGCGATACCATCCTTCGGCAATCTGTTGTGCCGGTTGATCCACGCCAAACTCGTTGCCATCCGTAGCCTGTCGTATATCGCTCTCCTCGTTTGTGCGTTCGGTCACCGTATATTTTCTCGCTTTGTTCTTGTATTTGGTACTCTTGGCGGTGCCTGACCATGCATAATAGAGCAGATGAAAATCTTCCTTCCTTGTAAAATCGCCTGTTCTTTTGATCCAAACAGACATGGTGTCCGGACGGTATTTCCACGCAATACCTCCTTCTGTGCCAGCAGTTGCGCCCTTGACATTGAGCCCTTTGAGGTATTGCCAAGGTTGTCCGAGCGAGACATATCCGGGAGCGGTCTCGGTAATGCCCACTGCTCCTACTTCGCGGTCAGCTACATACATGCAATATCCGGAGCGGCCGGGTTTCTTGTAGACAAACGTGAATTTCAATCCTACCTGAGATACGTTGGAACCGTTCCAGTAATCAGGCTGGGCATCACCGTTATATGTCCGGTTCCAACTCTCGAAATTCGAGTTCGGTAACTGTTGCGCCGACATATAAACGAATGGTAACGCGATGACTATTATGCTTAAAAATCTTCTCATATTCTTTACCAATTTACAATTTTTACCTTTCAGTTTTCAAAAAAACGCTGCAAAGTTACAAAATATTTTGCATATATGCAAACTTTTTAGTACTTTTGCACCGAAAATACGCAAACCATGAACAGTTTTGGAGAAAAATGGACTTTTACAAGCTTCGGTGAGTCGCATGGAGCGGCAGTTGGAGGCGTGCTTGACGGAGTGCCTGCCGGTTTGCATATCAGTCTTGATATGATTCGAGAAGAGTTGGAAAAGCGTGCAGGCAGGAAGCCCAACCTCGATCCATCCCTAAAAGGAAGGGAGACAGGTGTTTCGCCAAGGGCGTTGCGCGAACCCGATGAGGTGGAATGGCTGAGCGGAGTCATAGAAAGTGACGAAGTGACAAAAGACCAACGGACAAAGGGGTTAGTTACCCTTGGAACCCCGATCGCTTTTCTTATTCGTAACAAAGATGCGCGGCCGGAGGATTACGAGTGGTTGAAGCATACGTATCGTGTCGGTCATGCGGACAAGGTTTATGAGCAAAAATACGGAATCCGCGATTGGCGTGGAGGCGGCAGAGCGTCCGCACGGGAAACGGCAGGAAGGGTAGTGGCTGGTTGTTTAGCCAAGCAGCAATTAGAGGAAAAAGGCATTACTATTCATGCGGAACTCGTTCAGGTAGGAGCAGAAAAAGATCCTGCTCTGTTCGCAGAGACGATTGCGGCTTATCAAAAGGACGGTGATTCGATAGGCGGCATCGTGGAATGTCGGATAGATGGCCTGCCTGTCGGAACAGGAGGACCCATTTTTGATAAACTACAAGCACAACTGGCTTTCGCTGTCATGAGTATCAACGCCTGCAAAGGTTTTGCGTACGGCACCGGTTTTGAAGGTGTCACAGAACCCGGGTCGGTTATCAACCACATCTCCGGCGGCATCGCAGGAGGTATCTCTGATGGCTCCGAAATAGTCTTCCGATGTGTCTTCAAACCCACACCCACAACCCCCAAAGCGCTGAAAAAACTAAATGACCAAAGGGTAAATGTCAAAATGGTAAATCGTTCTGATGCCTGTGTCGCTGTTCGCGCTGTTCCTGTCGTTGAGGCTATGACAGCCCTCGCTTTGGTACAATTTTTGTAAAGAAATGAAAAATGGTAAATGAAAATACAATAGTATTATGGCAACAAAAAAATTAACTCGCTCGTCCAACAAGATGTTGGCGGGTATATGCGGCGGTATCGCCGATTATTTGAATGTAGATCCCACAATTATCCGTGTCATCTATGCGGCGTTGACGTTGTTCTCGGCAGCTTTTCCGGGAATATTGCTTTACATTATTCTGCTTCTCATTGTGCCTGAGCGGCCGGATGATAGCAGCAAGGGCTTTGACGATGCGGAAGTAGTTGGATAACAAAAAAAGCGGACTTTTCAGCCCGCTTTTTTCATGTGGTTATATTGCGTTATTTAACAACAACCGGTTTGTGTTTCGGAACCAGCGTCTTCATTACACTCCAGCCAATCAGATAAGCCACGGCGCAAACGCAGAAGATAATCATGTAACCCGCGGGCTTACCGCTGAAGCCAGCAAATTGGAAAGCCTCTCCGGCTTTTTCTGCGTGCGTAAATAGCATACCCGAACCTTTGTTAATGAGGAAAGAACCGATACCACCTGCCATCGCACCTATACCTGTGATAGTCGCGATTGCGGATTTCGGGAACATATCACCTACAGTGGAGAAGATATTGGCGCTCCAACTTTGGTGAGCTGCTCCAACAATACCGATGATAATAGCTACAATCCAAGGACCATATGCGTTTCCAAGAGGTTGCGCAAAGAGAGCCAAGATAGGGAAGAATGCAAAAATCAACATCGCCAACATACGACCTGCGTACGGCTCCATGCCTTTCTTCTCTACGAAGATCTTCGGCAAGTAACCTCCGAACAAGGAAATAACGGTAACGATGGCGTATAACGTGAAAATTAATGCAACTCCCTCAGGATCAGAAGCCTTAATGTGGAAAGTGTTGTCAAAATAGCTTGGCGTCCAGAACAGGAAGAACCACCATACACCATCAGTCATGAACTTACCAAATGCAAAGGACCATGTCTGGCGGTGCTTGAAAGCCTCCATAAAGGACATCTGTTTTTCTTTTTTCTCCTCTGCTTCCGGAGCCTCTTTTTCGTCAGAATTAATGTATGCTAACTCGGCTTCATTTACATGCTTGGAACTCTGTGGTTTGTCATAGACAAAAATCCAGATGCCTGCCCAGATAAAGCCAAGAGCACCGATGATGATAAATGCCATTTCCCATCCCATGGCTTTTGCTAACAAAGGAATGGTGGCAGGAGCGGCAAGAGCGCCCACCGAAGCACCTGCATTGAAAATAGAGGTAGCAAAAGCACGGTCTTTCTTCGGGAAATATTCTGCTGTCACTTTGATAGCAGCAGGGAAGTTCCCTGCTTCACCAAGACCTAAAATCATTCGGCAGGCTACAAATAGCCATACACTGATAGTGGTAATGGTCCCCAATATTTCTGCTGCAACACCGAATTTGGTAGCAACAGCAATCTTAGCCGCTTCTGCCATCTCCGCTGTACCTCCATTTGCTAATACGGCATCTGCTGCATCCTTGCATTGGTACCCCATATCTTTTAGCATATCTACAGAGGAAATTTCCGGTATTAGCCACGTAGTAACAATTCCGCAACCGGCATGCATAACGGCACCAATGGACCATATAATAATTGCCCATAGATAACCTTTTTTGGTCCCCATCCAATCGATGAACTTACCTGCAAACAAGCAGAAAATAGCGTACGCAATGGAGAATATGCCGGTGATTGTTCCGTAGTTGTCGTCAGTCCAGTTAAATTCTGGTTTGATGAACTCTTCCCATGTCAAACTAAGAACCTGGCGGTCCATATAGTTAACCGTAGTGGCGAAGAAAAGCATCGCACACATGACCCAACGCCAATTGGTCATGACAGCTTTTTTAACGTCATTCATAATTTTCATTTTTTCAATTTTCAATTCTCAATTGACATTATTTCCGGCACGCGGAAATAATGTCGAAGCACTCTTTGCACTTGTCGGTAACGTACTTCCAATCGCCGGCTTTTACCTTGTCGCTCGGGAACAATTTGCTGCCCATACCTACGCAGTAAACACCTGCTGCAAACCATTTCTCGAGGTTCTCTTTCTCCGGAGCCACACCGCCGGTAACCATGATCTTCGACCACGGCATCGGAGCCATCAGCCCCTTCACGAGGTTCGGACCTACTACGTCACCCGGGAACACCTTTGTGAAGTCGCAGCCTACCTCCTGCGCCGCACCGATCTCGCTCGGCGTCAAGCAACCCGGACAGTAGGTCACGCAACGACGGTTGCAAACCACCGCAATATCCTTGTTGAACAACGGACCAACCACAAAGTTAGCGCCCAGTTGCAGATAGAGCGCAGCAGTCGGAGCGTCCACAACGCTACCGATACCGAGAGCCAGCTCCGGGCACTCTTTAGCCACCCACTTGCTCAACTCGCCGAACACCTCGTGTGCGAAATCGCCGCGGTTGGTAAACTCAAACGCACGTACGCCACCTTCGTAGCAAGCCTTTATCACATTTTTACAAACTTCCACGTCCTTGTGATAGAACACAGGAACCATCGGTGCAGCGGCAATCTTCGCCATCACCTGAAATTTATCAAATTTTGCCATCTTAATCTTTGTTTTTTCGTTATTACGTAATTACGTAATTACGTAATTACGAATTTTTTATCTCTGTACTCGTCCATTCGCATTACCACCTGCAAGGCTCAGCACTTCATCCTCGCTTACGAGGTTGAAGTCGCCGTTGATAGTGTGCTTCAGAGCCGAAGCTGCTACTGCGAACTCAAGAGCTTGACCCTGGTTGTCCGGGTATTTGAGCATACCGTGGATCAGACCGCCGGAGAAGCTGTCACCACCGCCTACGCGGTCGATAATCGGGTTGATCTCGTAACGCTTGCTCTGGTAGAACTCCTTGCCGTTGTAGATCATAGCCTTCCAGCCGTTGAAGGTAGCGCTGTAGCTCTCGCGCAGCGTCGAAACAACGTACTTGAAGCCGAACTTTTTCATCATCTGCTCGAAGATGCCCTTGTAGCCCTCAGCGTTGGTCTCGCCGCCTTCTACGTCTGCATCGGGCTTGAAGCCGAGACAGAGCTCTGCATCCTCTTCGTTGCCGATACATACATCTACGTACTTCATCAGCGGACGCATGATAGAGATAGCTTTCTCGCTGGTCCACAGTTTCTTACGGAAATTCAGGTCAACCGAAACGGTTACGCCGTGACGTTTTGCAGCCTCGCAAGCGAGCTTCGTGATCTCTGCAGCCTTGTCCGAGATTGCCGGAGTGATACCGCTCCAGTGGAACCATGCTGCACCTTCCATGATCTTGTCGAAGTCAAAATCCTTCGGATCAGCCTCAGCGATGGCGCTGTGAGCACGGTCGTAGATAACTTTCGACGGTCGCATCGAAGCACCGGTCTCGCAGTAGTACAAACCTACGCGGTCACCGCCACGAACGATGTACTCGGTGTTCACGCCATAACGACGCAGCGAGTTAACTGCAATCTGACCGATCTCATGTTTCGGCAGTTTGGTAACGAAATAAGCCTCGTGACCGTAGTTGGCGCACGAAATAGCTACGTTAGCCTC
Organism: uncultured Bacteroidales bacterium; assembly: GCA_900319995.1. GTDB lineage: Bacteria > Bacteroidota > Bacteroidia > Bacteroidales > Paludibacteraceae > Colicola. Next base: position 57,438 of record ONQO01000003.1, on the reverse strand, counting down.
ACCACCACCGGGGATGATACGGAAGTGATCAGATTGAATGAAACGGTCTTGTCCTTCAGGACTCAGGCGGAGCATAATCTCGCCCAATGTAATAATTTTAGCCATAGGTTAAATGAATTAAAATTGGTTAATATTGTTGTTAATTATTGTTGTTTGTCTTTATTTGGTTTCGTTTGGTTTTATTTGTCTTTATTTATTTTTTGTGAGGATGATTCTCCGTCTATTAACCCCGAATTATATTCGGGGTTGCTCATAGCCTTGCATATTTCTTCTGCCATTTTATTCATTGCCACACACTCGGTTCGTGTCACATGGGGCTTATCCGGATCGTGCTGCCACGGCGATAGTATCAACATCCGCCCCTCAGCAACCGCTTCGAACAATCCCTCTGCCGGCTTGTAATACTCCCCAAATCCATTGTCCGCTATATAAATAATGGTGTGTTTCTCGCGCAGCAATACCTCCAAAACCTCTTTCTCTTTCGGGCTGATGAACGGCGACACCATCACTGTTCCTTTGCGAGCCGCCAATACACAACCGTTCATATACTCGCGTAACCGTGTCGCGTCTCCGTGTTGTTCTGCATCTTCCACCCAAATTCTCCGTACATGCACCGGCGAGAACTTCTCCGCCTGTAAAATGCCTATATTTCCCACGCCGCTATATTTCTGTCCCGCAATCTCTATATCCGGCTGCACTCTGAAATACCCCGGCATTAACCGTTTTGTTGCCAACCTCTGCGGGTTCATCTGCACATAGCGGATCATCGTTTGTAGTTGTCCCTTGTGTGACATTGGACGCACAAACGGGCGCTCTGTGAATATTGGAAATGGGAAACCTCCATTCCCTTCTCTCGCATTATTTGCCATTCCCTCTCCGTCCATTAGCCCCGAATTTAATTCGGGATAAATCAACGGAGAATATGCCCGTCCTATTTTCTTAACGCCCTGCCACAAACTGCGGATTACATTATTTATACTTTGTGTCATCGGCTTGGTGACATAGTATATTACATGCAAGTGATCGGGCATCAAACAATGCTGTATTACCTTTATCTCCGGATAGTAATGATTGATGCGTAATGCTTCTTCTGTTATCCGGTCCCCAAGTTCCGTCCTTTTCACCACCGCTTGTTTCGGATCATTCTCCGGAATAACAAGCCTCCCCAGCAAAGCCTCTCTGCTTGGCACAACTAGCGTAACATGGTAAATGCCGACACCTCTCCATGCCGTTCCCATTTCTTGCCATTTCCATGCCTCTTGTTCAGCCATAACTTCTTTTAGTTTTCGAGTGGGGGTACAATTTGTACCCCTTGTCAAACTATGCTTTTTTCTTAAGGCTGGGGACATTTTGTCCCCTTCCTTCATCCTATTTTTACATGGGGACAATTTGTCCCCTGGTCAGTTGGGTAGTGGTACTAACCGCTTGGGTTTTCCTTCTCTCTCCCTCCCTTCCTCGACTCTTCCGCCTGTTTCCATCGGATGCTGATCGGGTGCTCATCGGATGCTGATCGGGTGTTCACTATGACGACACCGTAACATCTACGGGAGAACACCCTGCTTTCTCTCCTCGCTCAACTCATGTTTGATATAATCGTACAGCCTCCCTTGTATAGGCTTGTTATATTTCCTTGCCTTCCGCACAGCCTCCTCATATCGTGCCTGCCACTCCGCCTTACGCACCGGATCATGCATGATTGCCTTTGTCTCTGCCATCAACTCAGCAAAGGCTTTTGCCGTGGGGTGTTCTGCTTTGGCTTTCTTTGTTTTCTTGCTTAACTCCGGCTTCGCGCACACCGCCCCATATTCCCCATTTCCCGGAATCCGCCGTGCATAATGTCTCTGATCCACCTTCCCCTGCAAACTATCCACTATATTCACCCACTTCGCTTTCATTTATTTATCTCTCTTCTTTATATCTCTTATTTATGCTATTTTCTTAAGTACTTGTTTCCTCCGTTCATTAGCCCCGAATTGTATTCGGGAACATCTCCCACTTCGCCTTCATATTAGAATATCTCGCTCAAAGTCAGACTATTCAGTTACTATGATGTGGTCTTCCTCATATATTACTCTAAATTTGGAGAAATAATATAGCACATCTTGCTCTGTCCATAAATATATTGGTGTCTTGATATTTTGTTTTATGTATTGTAATGTTTCGATATATTCTCTTTCTGTTATATATGGCTCAATTGCTTTATGATGGGTTAGATAATTCTTAAAACCTTGTCTGTAGTTATACATATCGTTGAATATTACGTATAAATCAAATCTATATATATCCATTATTTTATTTGTCTCCTTTACTACACTTATGTAGTCTTTGTCATTTTCATTTAACCTATATATATTATCAATTAACAAAATTATACTTGCCTTTTTATCATCAGGATACCACTCTATATCACAATATTTTAATCCCCATAAAGGAGCTTGTTTATATTTACAGAATTCTTTTACAAGGAATTGGCATATTGTTTGCAAACCTTTATCATATTTTCCTGCATTCTCAAGTTTTTTAATTTGCACAAGCAAGTCTTGTCCCTTTTTATATCTCTTTAATTCAAAAGTAAAATATAACTCTCGTGCCAAACGACCTGCTTCCCTATTATCCAACGGACTCATTTCTAATTTTGACAAATTCGGTCTCTAATACTATCTTCTCCACAATAGACGTACATTGTATAGGATATTATTCCTGTTCTTCTTCCTCAACACCATCTTCAATAAAAAGACTTTCATCAATAGTACTTTGAGCGTCTCGGATTATTGGCTTTCCTGTCGCTGTTTCTATTAGTTTAAATATTGCTTCTTTTCTGTCATTTATAAATGCATAGAAATCATCAGACCTCATTACATCAGGATTAATTATATGTGTCCGCAACAGATTGTCAATCTCTTCCGAAGAAACTTTCGCCCTCTTTTCCAATCTGACTAGGTATTTGCTAGGAGCTTCTCCTCCCACAAAAACATTAGTTCCTTTTGACAACGGGGTTTTATTAATGATTGTATCATAATCACTCTTGGGAATATTATTCTTTCTACACCAATATTGAGGGAATATGTGATGAATATCAATAGATTCCTGAAAATATGTCATCATATTGATTCCTTTTCCTGAAAGCCAATCTTTCGTATTCTCATCCATTAACAATGCGAATATCCCTTTATATGCAGCACTATTGCGTGTTCTTAAAGTTTGTAAACGAGATGGAGAAAATACAGCATCATATATCGTCTGAGGTTCCTTTTCATCATTAAGTATCCAACCAACTACTTGTTGAATATCCAATGCGTATCTCGTTTCGTTAGCGGAGCCATATAATTCTCCAAACACACCACACCAAAACCAACGCATTAACTTATTAATATTTCCGGCACTCTCAATTTCTTTATCTAAAACGGCGATTATTGCTGACATTGGTATCAATTGGGATGTATAAGGAAGGTCACGTGCAGAATAAATATGATTCTCAATCAATATCTTGGCAGCCTTAATAAAACCACTCACTATTTCTCCACGAGAATTTTTATAGTCCTCTACCTTTAATTCAAGCATGCTCTTTCTTTTCGCACTAACAGCCGGTAATTTATCGCTTTCCGTACTACATTTCATAGCGGCCATTTTCTTTTTGTATGTAGAGAGAAGTGTAATTGCTTGAATTAAATCAGTATTGCTTGTATTCCTTAACACTTTATGCTCATTAAATAACAACCGAATTTCTTCCCAGTCTTTCTTTAGGTCAAATCCACTTGCTGCATAAGTTGCTGTCATGAGTTCAAAAACTGTTAATGATACGCCACCTGTATTAACTTTTTCAAATACTTGACATACGGCTTCTTTGCTATTTTCCTTTTTCATTACTATTACAGGCACACTATAATGGCTGTAATTGTTTATAACATAACGCTCAAATTGACTCAAGAATTTTAATTTTTCAGTATTGTAGTTCCAATACTCCTCAAAACGCCAACGCCATTCGCTAAATTCATCAATCATGCACACAGGAAACATCATTTGCTCAAATTCTTTTTCCTGCGTACTCAGATCGCATATAATCTCTCTTCCAAGATTTCGAGTAGCTATTTTTGTTTCATTAATGGAGAATATAGCTTCTTCTAAATCCAAATCTGGATTCAATGCCTTCTGCATATCTATATAGTACCACCTCTTAATTTCGTACCCTTTGGAATCTCTTGTTCTAACTACATTATTTGACACTATTGTTTGATATAAACTCGTCAAACGTTGCTGACCATCAAGAATCAAATATTCCGGTTTAATATTGCCGGAAAGCATTACTCCTTCAACTGGTTTTGTTTTAAAAGAAGTATTTTCTCCTGTTTCTAATAAGGTTACTACACTAATAGGGAAGGATTTAATTACCGAAGCTATTAATCCTTTTATCCGGTTATCATCCCACACCCAACCTCTTTGAAAATCAGGGAGCTGGATCTTTCCTACTTTAATATCGGATAATAAATCCGCTAATGGTTTCTTTGTGGTGTCAAATGTTTCCATATATATTGATTTAATCCATTAAGTCTTTAAAAATTATCCCAGTCTATTACCCTTGCAAAGTCATGGTAATTGATTGACTGAATATGTGGTAAAATAATGTCATTTAGTGACATATTTATATTGGGGGCTTCGTCAAACCAAACCATCGTCAAATGGCTATTATGATTTTTGTCTCCAAGAGAAAGATCGTAGCAATATGGTTTCAGCACATCATCAGACTGCAAAACCTGCACTTCTGCTTTATATTCAGCAATATACATTCTCTCCCTTTCTTGTTCTCTTTCTATCCAATGTTGCTGCATATTAACTTGCTCTTCTTTTACTAATTGATTCTTAGTTAATCGGAAATAAAAACCTTCTTCTTTGGCTTTTGCTAATAAATCACATATTTTGCGAACAGAAACACTACGACACGGACCTTCCAGACCTCCAGAATAAGTATCTGAAATATTCAAAGAGAGCACTTCAACCTCCTTCTCATCTGGAAAATCAACAAATATGTGTTTATATTCTATCATTCTTCTCTAATGATTTACATTTCCAATATTACAACCCTTCGTTCTTCTGGTATTTGCCATCAATTTGAACTATCAAGTATTCCTTGACGGTTGCTTTGTTATTCTTGGTAGTCGCATTTTTTGCAACAACCAATATATCCTTTGTTTAATAACGTGCAAAATCTACACGTTAATAATTCCCCGCCCGCCTCTCGGGATTGAGAGGCAAGCGGGGATGCGTAGTCATTTAGAACTTGAAGTAATTCTTCGCGTTGTTGTAGCAGATGTCTTCAACCATCTGTTGAACGCGGGCTTTCTCGTAGCCGGTGTACGGGATCATGCCGTTCTCGATGTCATTGCCGAGGACGTTACAGAGCGTGCGGCGGAAATACTCGTGACGCGGGTAGCTCAGGAACGAACGGCTGTCGGTCAGCATACCTACCATGCGGCTCAAGAGACCGAGGTTGGAGAGTGCCATCATCTGCTTCTCCATACCGTCTTTCTGATCGAGGAACCACCAGCCTGAACCGAACTGAATCTTACCCGGAACAGAGCCATCTTGGAAGTTACCCAACATAGTTGCGATTACTTCGTTTGCACACGGGTTGAGGTTATAGAGAATGGTCTTGGCGAGGTGTCTTTCGCTGTTCATCTCATCGAGGAAATGACTCATTGCCTTAGCCGTCGTGAACTCACCGATGGAGTCGAAACCGGTGTCTGCGCCGAGTTGCGCGAACATCTTGGAGTTGTTGTTACGGATTGCACCGTAGTGGTATTGCTGCGTCCAGCCCGAAGCGTAGTCCATCTCCGCCTGCGCGTGCAGGTAAGCGTGCTTGTACTGGCGGATCTCATAGACGGAGAGTTCCTTGCCGGCGAGGGCTTTTTGGAAGATAGCGTTGATCTCTGCGTCGGTGTACGGCTCATCGTAGAACTCCTCAATACCGTGGTCGGAGAGACGGCAACCCATCGACTCGAAGAAGTCATGGCGTTTCTGGAGCGCATCTACCAAATCGCCAAATGTGGCGATTGCGACACCGCTAACCGCGGAGAGTTTCTCGATGTAGGCTTTCCAAGTAGCGGCTTCGATGTTCATGCCGGCGTCCGGACGCCATGTCGGCAACATGCGTACCTCTGCGGTCGGATCTTCTTTGACCATCTTGTGCCACTCGAGGCTATCAGCCGGGTCGTCGGTCGTGCAGACGAGCTCTACGTGGTAGTGCTTCATGAGTCCACGCGGACAGAACTTCGGATCATTGGCAATCAGGTCGTTGCACTTGTCATAGATAGCACGTGCGGTCTCGGGATTCAGACGCTCCTCAATGCCGAAAGCGGTCTTGAGTTCCAGATGAGTCCAGTGATAAAGCGGGTTACGGAAGGTGTACGGAACGGTCTCCGCCCATTTCTCGAACTTCTCCCAGTCGGTGGTGTCCTTGCCGGTGCAGAAACGCTCGTCCACTCCGTTGTTCTCGGCAACCATCTGGTGGATAAGGTGGCAGTGACAATCGATAACCGGCATTTTAGCCGCATGATTGTGATACAACTCCTGCGCGGTCTCTGTCTGCAGCAGGAAATCTTTGTCCATGAAAGCTTTCATAAGAGTTAAATTTATATTTAGTTAAATGAATATATTGTGTATCAAAAGTATATATATACTTTACCGGGTGCAAAGGTACAACAATTTTGACAATTCAATGTAGAAAAATTGACGCAAAATTTGCACATGTCACGAAAAAGTATTATCTTTGCGGCGTTTTTAGAGTAAAATGGCAAATTTATCCGATATACGGCAACCGATAGAGGCGGAATGGAAGCAATACGAGCGCCTTATGGAGACTTCGCTTCGTGCTGACAACAAACTGCAGCAGGAGGTGCTTCGTTATGTGGGTTCGCGTCGCGGTAAACAGCTGCGGCCGTTATTAGTGTTGCTGTCAGCGCAGATATGTAATCCTGTGACGGATAAGACACTTCGTTCGGCGGTGGCGTTAGAGTTACTGCACACCGCGAGTTTGATACACGACGATGTTGTGGATAGTTCGGACACACGGCGAGGAGTATCGGCAGTGCATACGAAATGGACGAATAAAGTGGCGGTGCTTGTCGGTGATTATATGTTAGCGAAAGTAATTGGATTGACAGCCGAGGTTCGTAATATACGTATATTGGAGATAGTGGCTAATCTGGGCAAAAGCCTCTCTAGTGGCGAGATGGTTCAACTGCATGTGGGACAAAGCATGTGGATCGATGAAGAACGCTATTTCCAAGTCATTGAGCAGAAAACCGCTCAACTGTTTCAGGCGTGTGCCGAGGCTGGGGCTGAGAGTGCCGGTTGCACTCAGCGGCAGAGAGCTGCGTTGCGCGAGTACGGACGTATGTTGGGACTTTGTTTTCAGGTAAAGGACGATATTTTCGATTATAGCGATTTGGAAGAGATTGGTAAGCCGACTATGAGCGATCTGCGTGACGGTAAAGTGACATTGCCCCTCATAGAAGCGTTAAGGCGTGCACCTCAGGAAGAAGCAGAACACATACGCGAGATAGGCGAACTATTAGCGGCGCATAGCGAGACGCAAGATACAGGAAAAGCGCTGGAAGAAATCAAGTCGTTCGTACTTCGCTTTAAGGGTGACGAGTATGCAGTACAGAAGATGTTAGAATACAAAAAGAAAGCCACGGAAGCCTTAAGCATATTCCGTGACTCAGAGGAGAAAAAGAGCCTCATCGGTTTACTCGATTACGCCATCAACCGCGTTCAGTAATTGTTCTCTTAATTGCTCATCGCTGATAGTTGCGAGGACATCTTTCATAAACGCGCCGACAAGCAGTTGACGCGCTTTTTCTTTACCAATACCGCGTTGCTGCATATAGAAAAGCGCCGATTCATCCAGTTGTCCTGTCGAAGCGCCGTGGGTCGCTTTGACGTCATCGGCGTAGATCTCCAACTGCGGTTGTGTGCGTATTTCCGCGGTCTCCGAGAGAAGCAGATTGCGATTCGTCTGATGTGCCTCGGTTTGCTGTGCATCCTGTGCTATCTTCAAATCTCCTACAAAACGACCGCGGGATTTGTCTGCTAACACAAACTTAATCAACTGGTTAGATGTTCCGCCTCCCACTGCGTGCAAAACGTGAGTCTCCGTAGTAACCGATTCTTCGCCATGCAAAAACGCGAGGGCATAAATCTCGGTAGAACAGCCGGAACCTTTTTGCTCAATGACGATATTATTCTTTGCCTCTGACGGGCACGATAGCTTCGATATATCGGTATGTTGATCTATCGGTTTATCAAAAGGCATGTTCAGCACATGAATCTTCACATGCGAACCCGCTTCTTGTACAATGCGCAAGTTTACTTCCGGCTCATTGAGAAACACTTTCTCAAATACCTCTCCGCTATGTATAGAAATCTCAACTCTCAATTCTCAATTCTCAACTCTCAATTCTCAATTCTCAATTCTCAATTCTCAATTCTCAATTCCTTCATATCCCTTTTCTTCCAGCTCAAGGGCTAAGCTCTTATCGCCTGTTTTGACGATCTTGCCATCCGCGAGGACGTGTACAAAATCCGGCACAATATAATCCAGCAACCGCTGGTAGTGGGTAATGACGATGGATGCATTCTCCGGGCTTTTCAAACGGTTTACACCTTCTGCCACGATGCGCAACGCGTCTATATCCAAACCACTGTCTGTCTCATCGAGAATAGCCAGACACGGCTCCAACATCGCCATCTGGAAGATCTCGTTTTTCTTCTTCTCTCCACCTGAAAAACCCTCATTTACAGAACGATTATTGAGTTTGTCGGGCAGTTCGAGCATTTTTTTCTTCTCGCGCATCAAAGCCAGAAACTCACGCGCGGATAATTCTGTCTTACCTTCGTATTTTCGCTTCTCATTAAGAGCTGTGCGCATGAAATTAGTCATACTGACGCCGGGTATCTCTACGGGATATTGAAAAGAAAGGAACACGCCTGCGCGTGCGCGTACTTCGGGCTCCATAGCCAGCAGGTTTTCTCCGCGCAGATAAACTTCTCCGCTCGTCACTTCATAGGCAGGATTACCTGTCAGCACAGCGCTTAGTGTTGACTTGCCGGCGCCGTTGGGACCCATGATAGCGTGCACTTCGCCTTCGTTGATGACGAGGTTGACGCCTTTGAGAATCTCTTTGCCGCCGATGGACGCATGAAGGTCTTTTATTTCAAGTAGTTTATTCATTCGTTACAAAGTGATTACAATTTTTAAAGTTGGCTCATGACCACCTCTCCCACAGCCTGAAGGGTTGAACGGGAGATATTATCCATATTATCCTGCCGCGTATGCCACCAGGAGGCAAATCCGGTGGCGCTATTCATGTTATAGTGAATAATGTCCACGCATGGAATACCGGCAATCGTGTTGATATAATAGTGATCATCGGTAATGGGCGAGGCCTGTTTGTTGACGAAAAGAGAACCATGTCCTAACTGTCCGGCCTTGCGCCAAATCTGTTGCTGGTAGTTCTGCGCATAACGTGTGGAGAAGTATTCCAATGGGAAAACGGCATCAGGTGCTCCCACCATGTCAAGCAAAATGCCGAATTGGTAAGTGGGCTTCACTGGTTGCTTCGTTTCAGAGTCGGAAGACAGACCGGATTCGTCTGACATGTTTGCGTAAGTGGTCGCCCATAGTTGTGAGCCAAGACACCATGTGTGCTCGCGTTCCATTCCGGTGTAGAAACGGGGCGTGCCAGAGTCTTCGCAGTCGAAGAAGATGATGTCCACATTAGCGGTTAACTGCTGGCTGCTGGCTTTTAGTCCGAGTTGGCGGGCAACTTCAAGTAAGACACCCACTCCGGATGCGCCATCGTTGGCTCCGGGCACATTGTATGTGCGGTCTGATTGTAGCTCTTCCTCGTCACACCATGGACGTGTGTCATAGTGTGCAGCCAGCAATATACGAGGACGGTTAGAATTAGCAACTCTAAAATGCCCTATGATATTGTAAATCTGCTGGTTATTGCCTCGATAATCAGGCATAAAACCTTTTTGTAATTCCACTTCTGCACCGCAAGCCCGCAATTTTTCAATCAACCATACGGCGCATCGCATATGCGCTGCACTATTGGGAACACGAGGACCGAATGCCATTTGCGCCTCGGTATAGGCATAGGCGGAATCGGCGTTGAAGGAAGGACGGGTTTCTGTCTTGGATTTGGGAGAGCAGGCAGCAAACAAAATAAGGCACAGAACTGCTATGCTCAAACATTTTTTACTTTCTTTCGTCTGTATCATCTGATATTCATTTCACTAACACTGGTATGGTTTTGGATGGCACGGATAGTCTCGGCGATAGGTATAGCCAGACTCTCTACATGCAACTTGGAGCAGCAGTTAAGATTGAATGGAATGGAGTCGGTGCATATCAACTCTTCCAAGGAGGATTCGTCTATCCGCTGGCATGCATTGCCGCTGAGCACACCGTGTGTCACTACTGCGCGTACTGATTTGGCGCCGGCTGCTGTCATCACTTCTGCTGCCTTGCATAGCGTACCTGCCGTGTCGGCTATGTCATCATATAGTACAACATCCTTGCCATACACGTCACCCAATACACGGATTTCAGACACTTTGTTGAAGTCCGGGCGGTTCTTGTAACAAATGACCATAGGAACTTCCCTGTCTGTCATGGTGTGTAACTTTTTGGCAAAATTGGACGCACGTTTGGAACCTCCCACATCGGGCGAGGCTACAATCAGTTTCTTCAGGTTGAGGTTGGCTATATACGGAGCAAGCACATTGGACCCGTAAATATGGTCAACTGGAATGTCGAAGAACCCTTGTATTTGGTCGGCGTGCAGGTCCACGGTGATGACGCGGTCGGCACCCGCGGTCTGAAGCATGTTTGCCACCAACTTGGCGCCGATGGATACACGCGGTTTGTCCTTCCTGTCCTGACGAGCCCAACCGAAATAGGGAATAACGGCTATCACTTTGTACGCGCTGGCACGTTTGGCGGCATCAATCATAAGCAGAAGCTCCATAAGATTGTCGCTCGATGGGCAAGTGGGTTGAACCAGATAGACTGATTGCCCGCGAACGGACTCCTCGAAATAGGTACAAAACTCACCATCCGAAAACCGGTCGATGCATAATTTGCCTAACTGGCACCCCAATTCGGTGCAGATGCGTTGGGCGAGAGCTTCACCTTTCGATCCGGCAAAAATCTTGAACTGATTGTTCGTTTCCATAGAAAATTATTTTTTCTTTTTCTTCAGCCCTGAGATAGAGGCATTCGGTTGGGTCATGAAACGCTCAAAAGCGGGTGATGAGCATTTGAGTTCTCCGTTCGAGAGACGCATGATGTCTTCCCGTACTCGCTGCACGCCGGCTTCTTGGTCCCGGTTCCATACCATGTTGCGTTGACGCATACAATGAGCGATATACACTTCTAATGAATCACGCTCAATACCCGGTTCCAGCGTCGTGGCGTATTTGACCATGTCCTGCACGATGCGCCCGTAATTGCGCATTCGGATTGGCGCCGTATTGCGGTTTAATTGTAATGTCATAATATTACTATCTTATTATTGGTCTTTATTTCTTCCTAATGAGATAAATCATTGTTGGGAAGTGATCTCCGTAGCCGTCCTGCCATACGCCTGCCTTGTGAGTACGGAGTGGAGCTCCTTTGTCTTTACCCTCTTGAACGGTTAGGAAGGGTTTGTTGAATACCTGCGATTTCCAGTATGCCCATTTGCCGCTGTTCTTGTCTTCGTTCAGCAGCGGCTCAGAGATGATGATTTGGTCGAACAGATTCCATCCGCCGTTGTAGAACAGTGTGCCCGTTCCGTTGGAAAGATGTACCCACATCGTGTTGTAGAATCCTTGTTCTTCCACTTGTATCGGTTTTTTGCGGGCTTTGATGACCTCTTTGCAGGAATGATTGTCCGGATCATCGTTCAAATCACCCATAATGATGATTTTGGCTTTCGGCTCTTTTTGATAAATAGAGTCGCATATATGCATGCAGAGCATGGCTGCTGTGTCGCGACCCGGACGGGAAGATAGCTCTCCGCCATAGCGGCTCGGCCAGTGGTTCGTAATCATGTGAATCTTCTCCGGCTTGCCGTCGCCCATTAGATATCCGGACACAAGCAGTTGAAGTCGCGTCTTGATTTCGCCGCCGTCCGCATAATGAGCTTTTAACTCATAACCGGCTACATGCGCCGGCTTGAACATGATGGTGTCATACAGGAAACCGACATCCACGCCTCGTCTGTCCGGACCTTCTAACAGAATAGGTTTGAGCCGGCGACCATACTTGCTATTTGCCTCTGCGCACAAGTCCTCCAGACAACCGATATTCTCTACCTCTGCCACACCGATACAAGCGGCTCCGCGCGGGTCATAGTCCGTGCCCAATTGAGAAACGGCATATGCCATATTCTTGATTTTGTGCTCGTACTTCATGGACGTCCATTTCATACCTCCGTCAGGAAGGTACTCATAATCGTTCTTGCCCTCATCATGAATGGTGTCGAACAGGTTTTCCAAATTGTAGAATGCAATGCAGCGGACATATTGTTGCTGCTGCGCTTTCGCTGTAACGGCAAGCATCAGCATAGCCGCTACTACATACTTAATTGTGTGTTTCATAATATGTAACTTAGTGTTGTTTTCCAAATCGGCTGCAAAGGTACAAAAAAAAAATGACATACACAAGAGTGTATGACACTTTTCTCCCTTTTTTCTTCAATTTCCTATTTGGCGGACTCGGTCTTCAAAGGTATCCCTGTTTCCGGCGGCGGCATTTTTCATCTTTACACGGTAGTTGCTGATGGTGTTCGGACTATAGCACAGCAACTCGGCTATTTTTGCAGAACTGGTAATGCCTAACAGGATAAGCGCGAAGATCCGCATCTCCACCGTCATGCGCTCACCAGGCTTGGGTGTAATACGCGATTCAGGCTTGAGTAAGGCATTGAAATCCTGTACAAAGGAACCGTATAGCGACAGAAAAGTGTCGTCAAAAGAACGGTAGAAATTCTCCATCTCGCGGTCCATAAAGGCAGCAGAATCTTTCTCGCCTGCTTTGCGCGCCATCGTTGTCAGGCGACGAATATAATCGCTATATACCTCTAAATACCGACAGATATACTGTTCTTTTACTTTGTCTGAATCGCGCAATTGGCGGTTGATGGAACGCAACTGCTCGTTCATACTGTTCATCTCACGGTTGAGAGAATGGAGACGTCTGTTTTGACGCCACGCGAACAGAACGGCGATGATTACTATCGCTAACACGACTGCTAATGCAATAAGTGCAATAGTGAGTATGGCTGACGATTTTTGTAAACGTTGCTCGTAGCTGTTGGATATGTTGTGCCCGAGCGAATAGGTCTGGATGAATCGAGTCGGAGCATTAAAAAAGGACGCGTTCGTGAGTGAATAATTGCTGAAATGATAGGCTCGTTCAAGGTCTCCGGATTCGTAGCATTCTTTGGCTACCAACCAGCAGGAACCGTTATCCGTGATGCCGCATCGCACATCTGCTATGGCTGACCGGACTAACCACTCCAAACGTTTTCGACTTTCGCCCTTTCGCTCATAGAGCGTTGAGCGGTTGTATGCTTCGATGGCAAAAGGATGGGACCATTCGGGAACTCGGCTCAAAATGGAATCGTTTATAAGAAGAGCTTCGTCTATATCGCCAGAATCAATCGCAGATAAGATGTTGCGTCTCAAACGGATAGATACGGAGTATGGAGCCTGGCTGTCCATCTCACGTAGCAACGAGTCGTAGTAAAATTGTGCCGTTGTGGCCAATTGCTCACGCAAAGCCGGTATTTCTGTATTGGCTAATGCTTCTGTATGCAAACGCCATATCGCTTCTATCCAGTTGACACGAAGACTGTCTGGCGTCTCCTTTATGTCTGGTAGAAGAATCATGCCGTCGGCATATTTGCCTATAGAGGAAGCCAATTGGACAAGTCCTGTGTATGCCTGCGTGCGATAGGGCTCTTCGGCATTCATCAGTCGCATATACCACACACGCGCGCTATCACTTTGAAAATATTGATACTCGCGCGCTATTTGAATCTCCAAAGCATGCGTCATCGGACGTATATGACATAGCGAATCAATCTTTCGTTGGTGGCGTTCGCAATAGACCGATGTCTGGCTCACTTCATCATAAAAAACAGTCAGTAGCGAATCTAATGTGGACATGGCAACTGCTGTGATGGTCATAGCAGATACAAAACAAAGAACAAATAACCGTTTGTACATAATGTGTAATTTTTGACGCTGCAAAATTACAACAAAATTTCCACATGTGCAAATAAAAAGTTAATTTTTTAATTAAAATGTGCCTTTCTCCTTTCTTTCTCCGTCGTTTTCCTCTTCTTTTGACAAGCCAATTCCCTTCCAACTATCTTTCCAACTACCTGCCAATCACCAGATAATCTCGTTCGCATCTCGTTCGCATTGCGGACGTCACGCGCGGGTTTGACTCGCCCTTCTGATAGAATTTGGAAGTTGTTACTTGTCCTTAGGTGGTACTTTAAACGTACTTTTTTTAAGATGTCAGAAATCGTAACATTCAGAAAATCAATAGTAATGTTCTGTTTTTCACGTACTTTTATGCCGTAGAATATAATAAAATGTTTGTGTATGTGCGAAAAAAGCAGTAACTTTGCACCGCAATTCTAAGAATTGTAGTAAACAAAAGAAATGACCATGAATGCGCAATTCCCAACATCAAAGACAAACGAAAACGACAGGTGTTACCTGATTATTTCAGGTATTGCTGCATTGTTGTGAGCGTAACAAAATACGTCAAGTAAACAAAAATACATAACATCAAAATTTATCCATATGAAAAAGTTATCATTACTCTCAGTTTTGCTTTGTGCATCTATGATGAGTTTTGCGGTTGATTGGAGCAGCATTGCTTATTTGGCGGATGGAGCCGGAGACGGCGCTTATGCCAATAAGTACAAGGTCGCGGCTGCTTTTGGTCAGAATGTGATTAACATTCAGCAACCGGGTTTTGCAGCTGCGCCGGGTATCTACACGAATTTCCCTGCCGGTATCTCTTCTTGTACGCTCAATGAGGGCGACTACGTGATTGACGGCGCAGGAATGATTTTGTATCTGTCGGCTTTTACGGAGAAAGTAACCGCTGTGTCCGTATTAGCAGGTGGAGTCAGTTATGATTTTCAAGTCTATTTCGAGGATGGAACAGGTGAGATTCCCGATGATCCGCAACCGGGAGGTGACCCGCAGCCGGGAGGCGACTTGACGCCGGCTACTTATCATGGTTCTGAGGTGGTTACTTGTGCAGGTGCTGATGTAACTTTCAACTGGGCTATTACCCGTAATGCCGATGCTACGCTGACGTTTGAACTGTCCTGGTCGAGCGACATCGTTGGTTCGGTTCCGCAGGTATGTATCAATGGTGCATTTACTACGATGCCGGCGCAGGAGCGAGTAGCGCGTTTCACAACAACGGCTACTTTCACGGACGGCGAGACCTTGAATGATACATTCTTCTACATGGCATATGCCGGAGGCGCTGCGCGTATCGAGATTACCGGTTATACCGTAGGTGCAAGCAATGAAGAACCGCAACCCAGCGCTTTAGATTTTATCCATAATGAATCGCGCACGCGTAAAGTGATTGAGAACGGAATGTTGTATGTTATCAAGAACGGCATCCGTTACAATGCCCTTGGAACAGAAATCAAATAACTAATCAAAAATAACTAATATTATGAGAAAAAAATTAACTTTACTCTTTGCGCTCCTCTGCGCAAGTGTGATGAGCTGGGCAGTCCAGTACTGTGATTTTCCAACGGGACATTTAAACAATGCTGACTTTGGCGACGCCAATGGACGCATTTTGTTGACGCTCGTACCGACAGGAAATGCCAACGAGTATCAGTTATCCATTAAGCCAAACGCTGCAAACGGTAATGTCAAAAAACTGGATTATTTGTATGCTATTATTGGTGATGGAGGAACAACTACTCCTTATCCTATTGAAGCAGGTACTGACGAAACCAGTGTTGAAGATGAATTATCCGCAACGTTTACATATACCGGAGGCGTAAGCACTATGACAATCCAATGGAGTTATCCAGAATGGACAGGCCGCTGGCAATGTTCTTTGGAAAATTTAGACTTAAGTGCTCTTGAGGCATGCTCCGGTGGCGGTGGTGATCCTACTCCGGATCCAGATCCAACTCCTGATCCTGATCCCGTTTTTTATTGTGATTTCCCGACTGGACACGAAGGCAACCCAAATTTTGGAGATGCTAATGGACGTATTCTCTTGTCCCTTGAACCGACGGGCAATGCTAATGAGTATAAAATGACCATTAAGCCTAATTATGCTAATGGCGCTACTAAAAAATTGGACTATTTATACGTAATAGCAGGTGGTAACTCGCCTTATCCGGCAGAAGCTGGTGCAGACGAGGGTGGTAGTGCTTACGATGAACTCTCTGTAACGTTTACAAATTCCAATGCAACTACTTCTTTTACAATTCAATGGAGTAATCCTGATTGGGGTGGACGTTGGCAATGTGCATTAAATGATGTTCCACTCACGAGTTTGTCCGCATGTGCAGGTGGCGTAGATCCTACTCCTGATCCGGATCCCGAACCTACAGAGATTTATGATGTGAACTTTGCTTTACAGAGTCAAGGCGGTGTCGCTTCTGCTAAATCTGGTAATGATGCGGGCTTGGCGAATAATGGCAATACCGGTGATCGTTGGTGGTCTTCTACTGACGCGCCTATGACAGATGAAGAAAAGAACGACCAGTGGTGGCAAGTTGATTTAGGACAACGTCGTATATTCAACACAATACAAATTGTTTGGGAAGGTGCTTGGGGAAAGTCATTTGACATCCAGATAAGCGATGACGGAGATGCTTGGACAACAGTAAAAGAAATCCGCAATCAAAATATTCCTGGTCCATTCCCGTATGAACAAACCATTGATTTAGACGCTAATAAAACAGCTCGTTATGTGCGCTTCCAAGGTGTAGAGCGTGGCACTCAATGGGCTTATTCCTTCTGGGAATTCCGTGTTCTTCTTCCTGGTGTCAGCGTGCTGACCTCTATTGATTTGACTGCTCCGGCTACCATCGCGCAAATAAGTGGCGCAGGTGTCGCTTTGACGGTTACTCCCAAAGACCAAAACGGTCAAAATATGGTGGCAGAACTTAACTGGGAAATTACTCCGGCTGCTGCTGGTCACATGAGTGGAAGCACTTATATTCCGGATCAAGCAGGTAACGCGACTATCCGCGCATACAATGGAGACGTATATTCAGCAGCTGTGAATATTATTGGTGTACCGAGTGCTAACTTGGCATTGAGTACTAATATTTCTACCGACAATAAGATCATAGCTCAGTCGGATTTTACTCCCAACGGCACAGATGCTTTCCATGCTGTAGATGGCAATATGGGGTCTGTATGGCAAGGTTCTCCGACAAATGGTAATGTAGATGATTCTCGTGAATATGACTGTTGGTTTGTAGTTGACCTTGGTGCTTTCTACAATATAGACCTCGTTGCTTTGCATTTCGAGGGTGCATGCTCAGAATTGTATCATATTGATTTCTCAGAAAATAACACCGATTGGAATTTGGGTTACAATCTCGTAGGAGCAGAAGGAATCAATGCCCGCAATGACTATTGGACTGATTTGGATAATAATACCAAGGTACGTTATGTCCGTTTCTGGAGCACAAAGGCTGCTACCGGTTGGGGTATGAAGTTGTATGAGTTCGAAGTGTATGGAACAGAGTGGACAAGCGGCGATGAAGAAAAACCGGTTATGGTAAGCGCAAGCTTGGTAAGCAGTACTATTAATAGTGCCGTTATAGCGGTTTCTGCAACGGATAACGATGAGGTAGCACGTTTCCATGTGGTTGATGGTGTAAATGGAATTGATGCAAACTTCACACCGAGTGATGGTAAAATCACCATTAATGGTTTGACCCATGCAACAAACTATAACTTTACTATCACTGCGAAAGACGCATCTAACAATGAGTCTGAGAATAGTATGGTTGTAGCAGTTTCTACTCCGTTTGATGGTTCTATAGATTTGGCTCTGAACAAAAATTGCGAAGCTGGTTGTAGTTTAGATGAAGCGAATGATGCAAGTAAAGCAAATGATGGTTTGAATACTCTTTGGCAAACTGGCAATAATGCTGATTTCGCTAATCAATGGTGGTATGTAGACTTAGGTAATACCTATAATATTGATAGGATTACCATCCGTTTCGAAAACGCACGTAGTAACCATTTCTTGTTGCAAGGCAGAACGAGTGCTCCGAGTGTAGAGCAGAAAGCAGATGACGGAGCATGGAATACGCTCTCAGAAATTACTGTTGAGCCGCAAGGTGACTACGCATTGAATGAATACAACATAGGTGGAAAGGTAGCTCGCTATGTTCGTTTCAAGAGTTTAAGCAATACTTATGATAACCAATGGGGATGTAAGATACGTGAATTCTGTGTATATGGCTCTGGCATCGCAACGGCTGATACCGAGGCTCCGGTAATGAGTTCCGCTTCGTTGGTAAGCAATACGGACAGCCATGCTATTATCGCAGTTGCTGCTACCGATGATCAAGGTGTTGCCAACTACCACGTAGTAGATGCAGGTCACAGTATTGATGCTCATTTGGCAGCAGAAGGCGGCAATATCACCGTTTCCGGTCTCGCTGGTAGTACGACTTATACATTTACTATCACCGCTGTTGACTACTTCGGCAACGAGTCTGCTAACAGCAAGTCGGTAGGTGTAACTACAACGGCTCACCTTACTGCTCCGGCAGCTGCTTGTGCTGCTCCTACTTGGCCTGTAAAACAAGTGAAAGCTCTTTACAGTCCGACATACGATGCAGATTATAATCATCAGGACTGGGGTGGCGGTACTGTTGCAACGATTGATGAGTTCGGTCGCAAGTATGTTACCCAGCCGGCTCCGCAAGGTTATTTCGGCGCGGATGGATTTGCTCTCAATTGCCTCCAGATGGAGAAACTGCACTATGACATTTGGATTGCAGACGATGCAACAATCCGTATCGTGCCTATTTGGGGAGGTGCCGAACAAGGTGTAACGGTAAGTTTAACCGGTCAGCAGTGGAATAGCATTGATATTGACTTGACAGAGTATAATCAAGTTACCAATTGGGGCAATATCTATCAGATGAAGATAGATCAGGCATATGGTCTTACTTTCTGGATAGCTAATGCATACTTCTATCGCACAACGGCTATCGTGGATAACGAGATGCCGACGAATGCAAGTGCAAGTTTGGTAGAAGCAGGTTTCTATTCGGTTAAGATTACAGCTCAAGCAGAAGATAATAGCGGTTCTGTGAACTTCAGTGTCCGCAACGGTGCTGCACAAGTCGCAACAGGTGCTGCAGCAAGCGGTGTTGCTACCACGATTACAGTAAGCGGTCTGAAATCCGGAACAGCATACAGTTTCAATGTAGTGGCTTTGGACGAAGCAGGTAATGAGGCTGAACCCGTAGAAGTAGCCGCTACTACAAGAACCGTACCTGCTCCGGCACCGGATCCTGTATTCACCGGCAGAAAGGTGATACCGGTATTCACGGATGCTACTACTTGTGTTGTGACAGGTATTCAATCCGGTGGTTGGGGAGAGAGCACGATTCCTGAATGGCTACCGCTTAATTCGAAAGACAAAGTGTTCTATGTGCAGAACTTCAACTGGGCAGGTTGGCATAGCTGGGGCGGTGGAGACATTGATGCTTCTGATATGCAATATCTCCATGTGGACTTCTATTCGACTGAAATGACGCAAGTAAGCCTTACTCCGATTAGTCATGATCCTACTCATGAAGGTTCTTACAATGTTCCTCTTACAGCAAGTGCTTGGACCAGTGTGGATATTCCTCTGAGTGAATACGAGGCTGCCAATATTGAATGGAATAAAATCTTCCAGTTCAAGTTCATGAACCCTGTAGGAGGCGACGAACTGATGATTGACAATGTATTCTTCTGGAGTTATGGCGTACAAACTACTCCGGAACAAACAGGAGAAGAGACAGGTGGTTGGGCTACATTCGCTGCTCCGATTAAAGTGGAGATTCCTTCGGGTGTCAAGGCTTACAAGGCAGAATACCAGAAGAATGGTAATGAAGAGTTGCTGATTTTGTCGGAGATAGGTGGTGTTATTCCTGCTAATGCAGGTGTACTGCTCAGAGGTGCGCCTAACTCAACGTATGTATTCACTCCTTCAGAAGGTGATGATCCGGATATGAGCGGTAACGCACTGGTAGGCTGCCCGGCACGTACGGATATATCGAGTGTAGCAGCAAGTAACGATATCTTCTGTCTCCGCTATTCGGAATTGTACTCGATGACAGGATTCTTCCTCTACACGGGCCAGTATATCCCTGCCGGAAAGGCATTCCTGCCGCTACCGAAGAGCAGTGGTCCGTCAGGTGCTCCGCGTCACGTACGCTTCGTATTCAGCAACGAGCAGACAGCAACCGGCATCGGTAATGTACAAGGCGACAATGTACCATGTACAAAGGTAATTGAAAACGGTCAATTGTTCATCCGCCGCGGAGACGCTGTATATACTATACAAGGTACGCGCGTACAATAATAGAAATGAATTGTCTAACCCTTTAAATGAATACAATTATGCGTAAAGTATATATAGCACCTCAAATGGAGGTAATGCAATTCAGTAGTGAAGTAATCATGGATTCCATCGGTATTGTTCACCACTCCGGTGGTGGCGGTGGCTTCGGCGAAGGAAGCGAGATTTGGTAATGTAATTTCAACCAATATGTGATTGGTTAAAGTTTATAAGTATTGGGAAGAGGGTGTGTCAAAACTATTGACGCGCCCTCTTTTTTGTCATAATTATTGATAATTGTTTTTAATAGTTGACTATAAAGAATTTTTTGGATAATTCTGGATAATTTTTGACCTATAAAATACCAATTATTGTTTTTAGACACACCCTTTTTATTTTTGTTCGTCCAGCAGAACTCTAACGTGTGTAAGTCCCTAACGCGCCCTTATAGCGGGAAGCGTCTAGCCGGAGGCAAGGGTGTTTGCCGCGAGACGGAATCTGAAAGAACCTCTCAACCGATGCCGTTGAATAGGTTAGGGATGGTGATGAAGAAACCAGGGTATATGCAAAAGTGTCTTGATGGCAAAGTTCGTGGATGGCGGGTGCAAGAACGGGAAATGGAAGAGATAAATGCTAATAGGAATATAGAAGGAAGAGGCTGACAGGCTGACGGCTGACACCCTTTTTCTAAAATACATACACATGTACGCGCGTGTGTGAGTTTATATACGAGGGTGTCAGCTTGTCAGCAGTCAGCCTGTCTCCCCAACTACAATCCAATTACCCCTCAACGCCCAAAGACAAACGACAAATGACTAACCGACAAAAAACGCTCAACTACCCCTCAACTACGACTCATATCCGCGACCTCCCCGCGACCTCCCCGCGACCTCCCCGCGACCTGACTGTACAATTACAATAAAAAAATAAGGCAATAAGACAGGTTGATAATTGTCTTTAATTCTTAGCCATACAGGCACGATCTGCTTCGCTGTATGGTTGACGAATATAAAGAATTTTTGGTTAATTTTGGATAATTTTTGACGAACCAATAGAAAACAATTATCGATTTTTGACACACACTCGTAATGGTCGCGATAGAGACTCGTAAATAGAGGTAAAATGAAGCTAATAAAGAGGAGAAAAGTACCACGGATAAGGTACAAAAGCCGTACTTTTTTTGCGTCCTTTTCTGTGTCAAATAATTGAATATCAGTAAAATAATATATACTTTTCGTACTTTTATGCCATAGAACGTGACTTTACTCTTGCGTATATCAAAAAAAAGCAGTAATTTTGCAGTCGATTAACAAAGTTAATGCAACAACTAATCAACAATATCGTTTAACTAAAAATTCATTATCATGAGAAAGATTTTCTTTTTAGTCGCTTTCATTAGCGCCAGTATCATGAGTTTTGCAGAGGATGTAAACTTTGCGTTGGCTTCTCAAGGAGCAAGTGCAACGGCATCCTCCGGTACAGCCGAAAACGCCATTGATGGCAATCAAGGCACTCGTTGGGAGAGTGAGTTTGCAGACGCCGAGTGGTTTCTGCTCGATTTGGGTCAGAGCCGTACGTTCAATTATATCAAAATCAATTGGGAGGGCGCTTTTGCCAAGCAGTTCAAACTCTTAGCTTCTGCCGATGGCGAGAACTTCACTGCCATTTATACCGAGACTGGTCTTGATCATGCCAATTGGCAGAAGATTTATTTGGAAACGCCTGTTACGGCTCAGTACATCAAGTATCAGGGTATTGAGCGTGCAACCGTATATGGGCAGTCGTTCTGGGAGTTTGAGGTGTATTATCTGAGCGAGGCCCCGAAGACTTATACGCAGATTACGGGACTGACAATAGCTGCTTCTTCGACCGGTTATAACGATGTCAACCGCGTGTTGGACGGCGATGCCGGAACAGAGTGGCAGGGTTCGCCTACCAACGGAACCCCGGATACAGACGAGGATCGTACGTACGATGCGTGGTTTGTGGTCGATCTCGGCGGTTTGTACGATGTAGAAAAAGTAGATGTAGTCTTCGAGGGCGCGTGCGCGCAGGATTACCATATTGATTTCTCGGAGGACAATACCAATTGGGCACAGGGCTTCAATTTCGTGGGCAATCCCGGTGTGAATGGTCGTACGGACGAGCTGACGGATTTGGCGAACAACACGAAAGTGCGCTATGTCCGTTTCTGGAGCACGAAAGCCGCGACACAATGGGGAATGAAGATTTTCGAGTTCCGCGTATATGGCGAGGCATGGGTTCCTGCTTCGGACACCGAGAAACCTGTCATGGTGAGCGCGACCTTGGTCAACCAGACGTATAACAGCGCTGTGATTGCCGTAGAGGCAACGGACGACAACGAAATAGTGAAATACCATGTAGTAGATATGGCCCAAAGTTTTGATGCCTATTTTACTCCGGAAAACGGTAAGATTACAGTAACCGGTCTGGCAGCAAACACCGCATACTATTTCCTGGTTTACGCTATTGATGCAGTTGGTAAAGAGTCAGAATTGTCGAAAGCGGTATCCGTTACAACGAATGCCTTTGTGCCAGAGCCTCAAACGACATGTGACGCTCCGACATGGCCTGCAGCACAGGTAAAGGCTATCTATAGCCCGACCTATAACGCAAACTGCAACTTCCAAGACTGGGGTAGTGGTACGGCATATTCGGAAACCGAGTATGGTAAGAAGTTCGCGTTGGCAAACGGCGGTTACTTCGGTTTGGACGGCTTTGCGCTGAACTGTCTGCTGATGGAGAAACTGCACGCAGATATCTGGATCGCTGACGATGCAACACTTCGTTTGGTACCTATCTACGGCGGTGCCGGTCTGGATACTGATGATAAGCATGGTAAGGTTATCAGCCTGACTGGCGGTCAATGGAATAGCATAGATCTGGATCTGGCTACGGATTATGCGGGGCTGAACATGGCAAGTATCTTCCAGTTCAAGATTGATAATGCAGCTAACCTGACGATCTGGTTAGGCAACCTGTTCTTCTATCGCACTGAACCGATTGTTGATGACGATGCTCCAATGAACGTACAGGCTTCTGTTGCAGGTTCCGGTTATTTCTCGGTTACCTTGGCTGTTTCAGCAGAGGATAACAGCGGTGTAGTTAACTACCGCGTGCTGGACGGTGAGCAGGAAGTAGCTGCAGGTGGAGGGGCATCGGGTGCAACGACCCACATCACGGTTCTGGGCTTGCAGGCAAACGCAGCCTATGAATTCTCAGTTATCGCTTTTGATGCGAACGGCAATGCTGCAGAGCCTATAGTTGTACCAGCTAACACGATGGCAGCTCCGGCTCCTGCTACTCTGCCCACGTATGATGCTGCGAACGTGAAGGGCGTTTATACCGATAACTATACGGATGTTGCGATGGGTATTCAAGACTGGTACGCCGGACCGGCTATCTCTGCCGGACTGCTGGCTGCCGGACGCGAGGCGCTGTGTATCACGCCGAACACGACTGCAGGCAGCTGCTTTGGTCTGGCATTCCCTGCTATGGACATTACCGCTTATAAGGCACTGGAGTTGGATATCTATCCGATGGCAGAGAACGCCGTATTGGATATTCAGGTGATCGGCATAGGTGAGGCTTCTACCACCTTCAACCTCGCGGCTAATGAGTGGAACCATATCTCTCTTGGTATCGACGGTAACGAGAAGACCAACTGCGAGCAGATAGGTTTCTATAACTGCAACAACCTACAGGGTGTATGCTTCGTTCAGAACGTACTCTTCGTTCAGGATGGCGACACCAAGGCTATCGAGAACACAGTGATAGACGCAAAGGCTGTTAAGATGATTGAGAATGGTCAGTTGATTATTATTCGTGACGGAAAACGTTACACTATCACGGGCGTACGCGTTGAATAAGGTGCAAAAAAATGTTGGGTATGAGCCGTTGGTTCGGCTCATACCTTCCAGAACTAGGGTACTAGGATACTAGGGTACTAAAGTAACTAAAACAAACAAAATCTAATAATGAAACGAATTTTGACAATCTCCGTAATGGTTATGCTCGCGCTGGGAATGTGGGCGCAGAGTTTGACTGTGACGGGTGTGGTAATGGCTCAGGATGAGCCGGATCCTGTGATTGGCGCCAATGTGATGGTGAAGGGTTCGACAACCGGTACGATAACCGATTTCGACGGAAACTTCTCCCTTCAGGCCAAGGCAGGTGATGTGCTGCAAGTATCTTTTATGGGCTACAAGACCCAGGAAGTGAAGGTAACCGGAAGCGGTCCGCTTCGTATCACGCTGGTGTCGGACAATGTGCAGTTGCAAGAGGTAGTAGCCATCGGTTACGGTACAATGAAAAAGAGCGACCTGACAGGTTCGGTAGCTTCAGTGAACGCTGACCAGTTGCTGAAAGCTCCGGTGTCTGGTTTGGACCAGGCTTTGCAAGGCCGTGCAGCAGGTGTGACAGTAACAAACGGTTCGGGGCAGCCGGGTGAAGGCGCAACAATCCGTATCCGCGGTATCGGTTCGGCTATGGGCGGTAATGAACCGCTGTATGTAGTAGATGGTGTGATTACGGGCGATATCAAATGGCTCTCGCCGACGGATATCAAATCGATGGAGATTCTGAAAGACGCTTCTGCTGCTGCTATCTACGGTAGCCGCGGTGCGAACGGTGTGATCCTGATTACCACCAAAAGCGGCGGGGAAGGAAAAGTGAACATCAATTTTGATGCCTATTGGGGATTCCAGAACCGCTGGAAGAAGATGGATGTGCTCAAGAGCCGCGATTTCGCAGAGACTGAATTGCGTATCGGCGCTATGCGTAACGGAGCGGAAGAGATCGCATACTACCAGCAGAACGGTTTTCGCCCCTGGCTGAATATGTACAAGCTGGGCAATGCCGATATCACAAAAATCAGTGAGTATTTCCCTATCAATTTCGACTACGGGGCTCAAGAGACAGACTGGCAGGATGAGGTGTTCCGCCCGAATGCGTTCATGCATAACTACAACCTGTCGTTTGATGGCGGAGGCGATCGAGGCCACTATGCTTTGTCCGCATCCTATTTCGGCCAGCAGGGAACGATTGTAGGTAGCGATTACAACCGCTTCACGCTACGTCTGAACTCGGATTTCAAGGTTCGCGAATGGTTGAAAATCGGCGAGCATTTCTCTATCGTATCATCCTATGGACGCTTTGCGATGAATAACAGTTCGTCCGCCGGAGCATCCATTATCTCCGGTGCATTGGCGATGGCACCATGGGATCCGGTTTATTATCCGCAAGGGTCGGTAAACAAGAACGGTAAGGATATCAGTGGTTATTACTCCGCAGGCTCGAACTTCAAGAATGTGACGAACCCCTATCAGATGGTATATAACTACGAGCCGAATAGCCGAACGGAGCGCGCAGTAGGAGATGTGTATTTTGAGATAACGCCGGTGAAGGGCTTGACCATCAGACCTTCTATCTCTGCAGATTACGCGGTCAACCGCGCCCGCAACTTCGGTTATCCGAACATCTATACCAGTTACAATGCTTCGGACAAGAACCATATTGACGCAAATATCAACCGTGGCCTTCAGTTGTTAGAGGAACTGACCGTTACCTATGCCCGCGAGATCGGTAAGCATAATTTCTCGGTGATGGCGGGTCAGACATGGTCGGAATACAACTACTACAGCATCGGCGGTTCGGGTGCGCAGATTCTGAATCCGATACCGAGCAACTGGTATCTGAGCCGTGCCACGGAAGACCAGACCTACGCTTCAGACGGAATGAGCCGTATGCGGCGTCTGTCGTTCCTCGGTCGTGCATTCTACAACTACGACAGCCGCTATATGATTACCGTCAACTTCCGTGCAGACGCTTCGTCCAAATTCACGAAGCAACCGTGGGGTTTCTTCCCCTCTCTGGCACTGGCATGGCGGTTGAGCGAAGAGCATTTCCTAAAGGATTTGGAGTTGGACTGGCTGGATAATATCAAGATCCGCGCCGGTTTCGGCCAAGTGGGTAACGATGGCGTTCCGTCGAGTGCCTTCCAATACACGATGGGTTCATCGGTTAATGTATTCTATGGTTATCCGTTCGGTCCGGAGCAAAACGCTGGCAACGCTACCGGCGGAGCAGCCGTGCTGACGCTGGTGGACGAAGGCGGCAAATGGGAGACGAACCAGCAATGGGATGCCGGTATCGACTTCGCTTTCTGGAACGGCAAGTTAAGCGGTACGATTGATTATTTCCACCGCTCCACGATAGATGCTTTGCTATACGTAAATGCTCCTGCGCATGTGGGAAACCGCTATATGTTGGTTAAGAACGTAGGTAATATTTTGAATGAAGGTGTGGAGATCACCCTCGGGCACGAGAACAAAGTAGGCGCCGTACATTACAGTATCGGAGCCAACGTATCCTTCCTACATAACGAGTTGACGAAGCTGAACGGCGGTTCTCCGCTGTGGGGCGACCGCACGAAGATCGACCAGGGAATGACATTGAACTCTTTCTGGGGGTACCAATATGAAGGTATTTACCAGACCGACGAGGAAGCGTTAGAGCAACTCTATACCTTTGATGCCGGCACGATCGGTGTTCACGCCGGTGATGCCCGTTATAAAGACGTGAACGGCGACGGCAGGCTGAACGAAGACGACAAGATGGTAATCGGCAATCCGTTCCCGAAAGTGACGTACGGTCTGAATTTTGGTATTGATTTCTACGGTGTGGATATCCAGTTGTTCTTCCAGGGTGCAGCCGGCAACTCGATTTACAATGCGCAGCGCCAGATGTTGGAGAGCGACGGAAGCGGGTATGCACTCGCCAGCTATATGAAAGACAATGTATGGGTGGGTTACACTCCTGCCGTACAGAACGCAATGATCAACGCAGGTGTCAACCCGTTTGAACTGGAGAACCGCAACGGTACTATTCCTAACCCGTTAGGTTCGCCGACCAATACAGAGAACTCGACCCGTTTTATCGAGGACGGCTCTTATCTGCGTCTGAAGAACGTTCAGATCGGTTATACTTTCCCGCTCAAGTGGACACAGAAATTCCGCTGCAGCCGTCTGCGTCTGTATGCTACGGCAAGCAACCTGTTTACCATTACCGGTTACAAGGGTTACGATCCGGAAGTAGGCGGCGGTGTTGACTACGGCAACTATCCGCAGAGCCGGACGTTTACTTTTGGTTTGAATGCAAGTTTCTAAAAAACCGCTTCGCTAAAAGAATAAAGACCGTTTCACTAAAAGAAAAAAGACTAATATGAAAAAGAATATAGTTAAGATTTTGTCCTTCGTCCTTATCCCTTGCTCCTTATTCCTTAACGGATGCAAGGACTACCTGACGGAGATAGAGCCGGGAACGACGCTGCTGGAGGATTTCTATACGTCCACGGCTGCAGCTGTACAGAATGTAACGGGTTGCTATACCCCGCTGATGTGGGAGTATAATAATACCTATTTCAGCGAGTGGTTTATCGGCGATATCGCCAGCGACGATGCGCTGAAAGGCGGCGGAACGACCACTGACATGTCTGACGCATACGATATCGAGAACTGGCGTACGACGGACCAAAATACCTTGCTGCTCAATTTCTACCGCGCGCAATATCAAGGCATCGGTCGTTGCAATTTGGCGCTGGAGTATATCGAGAAAATGGAAATCGGTATCGATGAAGATTTTACGCCGGAGATGAAGAATCGTCTGCTGGGTGAGATTCATTATCTGCGTGCCTATTACTATTTCCGTCTGGTACGTGTTTTTGCAGGCGTGCCGATGCCGCTGAAAGTATTGCGTTCGTCGGACGACTGGGGTATGCCGAGAGCCTCGGTAGATGAGGTATATAGCCAGATTCTAAAAGATCTGGAGTTCGCGAATGCCAATCTCTGGCTGAAGAGCAAATACGCGGAGGCAGACATGGGGCGTGCTACCAAAGGTGCCGCGCAAGCGATGCTGATGAAGGTCAATCTCTATATGGCTTCTCCTTACTGGCAGAAATACAACCTCACCAAAGCGGCTGCCGATTGCTACAAGGACGCCAAAGCATGGGGCGACTCGATCATCACTTCCGGCGAATATGAGCTGTGCCCGAATTACGAAGATAATTTCACAGTAGCCGGCGAGAACGGCAAAGAGTCGGTCTTTGAGATCCAGTACGCCGAAGTGGCATGGGGCGATTACGGCGAGGGCTTCGGTTTTACCGCTGGTTCGTTTACCCAGATTCTGATGCGTTGCCGTAACTCCGAGATCGGCGGAGGCTGGGGTTTCGACCATCCGACGAAGAACCTGTATGATGAGTTTGAAGCCGGTGATCCGCGTCGCGACGTAGCAATTCTGGTTCCGAGTACAGATGTTGTAGCTACCTATCAGATGCAATCGGACGAGAATTATCTGGGCAACACGATGGTAAATAACAAATACGGTATGTACCGCGATCCGGAGGATGTAGGTGGAGGTTACGGCAAATGGAGTCTGCATGCCAGCCGCGGTCCGCTGAACAACAAACAGATCCGTTATGCCGACGTGCTGTTGATGTATGCCGAGGCATGTTTAGGCGTAGGCGATGCAGGAACGGCGAAGACCTATATAGATCAGGTGCGTGACCGTGTCGGTCTGGCTCCTATTGCCGCGGCGGACGATGCAGCATTGCGTCACGAGCGTCGTTGCGAGTTGGCAATGGAAGGCCACCGCTGGTTTGACCTCGTACGATGGGAAGGCGTGGCAGGCAACGGCCTGAAAGCACATATGGATGCATATAAGGCTCAAGAGAGCGCTGAGGTGCAGCATCATATCCAAGAGTTCGTGGCAGGCAAACATGAGATCTTCCCGATCCCGCAGGAAGAGCGGCAACTCAATCCGACACCAATGGATCAAAATCCGGGATATTAATGAATAATGAATAATGAATATTGCTCAACTAGTTCAACTAGTTCAACTAGGAATATTAACCTTTTTAAAAACAAAACAATTATGAAAACAAACAAAATTTTTGCAGTAGCGCTGGCAGCGCTGACATTGGTTGGTTTCAATGCATGTAAAGGCAAAAACACTCCCGAAGGTGGTGGTGAAGACACCGAGGCTACATTGGCTTTGGACAAGACTTCTATCTCGCTGGAGGTAGGTGGCGAGGAAACTATTACCGCCACTATCGAGGTATCTTTTGAGAGCTCGGATCCGACAGTAGCTACTGTTACTCCGGCTAACGACGGCAAGAGTGCCAAAGTAACAGCTATCAAAGAGGGTAGCGCAGTCATTACCGCTAAATCCAAAGGCGGTCAGGTTAAGACTTGTGTCGTAGCCGTTAAGAAAGCCGGCGGCGAAGGTGGCGGCGAAGGAACCAAGAAAATCGAGGCTAAACGTATTTGGCCTGTAGTGTTGGATGGCGTAACTGCTGAGGCAAATTCTACAATTTTGGCGGGTGATTTCCGCGTGAATGATGTAGATAATTTCCTTTACATATGGTCTCAAGGAGAAACTTATGTTGCTGGCGAAGGTAAAGGACTTAACTATTTTGGAAATAATGAAGGCTATGTTGCTTTACAAGTGGCTAATGGTACAACTTGGTCTGGTGGTGGCTTCTGTATAACAAATATTGATGCTATTGCAGCCGCAGACGTGCTGAAGGCCGCAATTATTGAAAACCCTGATAAATTCTTCTTCCATGTAGGAATAAAAGCTACAAATAATGGTACTCACCAATTATCAATTTTCGATGATGCTGTATTTTTCAATATAGGAACTGAGAAAATTGATGGTAAAGGTGAAATTATAGGGGACTTTGTCCGTGATGGCGCATGGTACGGATTTGATATACCAATGTCACAGTTCGCAAACGCAATTGCTAACGCAACTGTTAAATCGGGAATGAATATGATGTGCTTCCGTTCTGGTGCAACTTCTGGTGCACAACTGAACCTGGATGCAGTTTATTTCTACGAGAAAGAATAATACGTAAGTTTTAGCTTTGGGGGGATTGGCTTTCCCCCATTGCACAAATAAAAAAGAAAAAAATGAAAATACGGATTTATTGGTTATTATTCGCCGCAGTTGGATTTTGGGCATGCGAGAACCCGCAGGGACCGGGCAATGTGA
This sequence comes from uncultured Bacteroidales bacterium, assembly GCA_900319995.1. Lineage (GTDB taxonomy): Bacteria > Bacteroidota > Bacteroidia > Bacteroidales > Paludibacteraceae > Colicola. Next base: position 26,729 of record ONQO01000003.1, on the reverse strand, counting down.
CGCTGGATCTTAATCCTGTGACGCTGCAGATGAAGGTAGGCGAAATGGCGACTATTGATGTTACGGGCACGGCGACGAATATCGAGTGGAAGAGTTCGAACGAAGAGGTGGCTACCGTTTATTACGGAGTGGTAACCGCTAAAGCGATAGGCAAGGCGGAGATTACCGCTACTTCGGGCAAAGTGTCGGCAACGGCGAATGTGTTCGTCACTGGCACCGACGGAGCCTCCCTCCGCATCAGCCCTCCTATCGTATCTCTTCGTCCGGGTGACACGTTCGATTTCAAGTACGGCAATACTTATGATTTGGAGTTGACGTGGAGTAGTTCGGATACTCAGGTGGCTACAATAGACCAGAACGGTCATTTGACGGCTGTCGGGCCCGGAAATGCAATTATTACGCTGGCAACCAATTTGGAGAGCGTGACAGCACGGGTAGCTGTAGCGCATAGCTGGGGCGCATATCAACTGGTCTGGTCGGATGAGTTTGACGGCGATGCACTGGACGAGAATACCTGGAGTTATAACACCGGCGGAAACGGCTGGGGCAATAATGAGAAGCAATATTATACCTCGCGTCCGGAGAATATACGTGTACAGAACGGTATGTTGGAGATAGAGGCACGCAAGGAACAATATGAGAATAACGAATATACCTCCGCGCGCATCATGAGCAAGAACAAGAAGACTTTTACTTATGGCAAGTTTGAGTCGCGTATCAAGTTCCCCGGCGGCGGCGGAACATGGCCGGCGTTCTGGATGATGGGCAACAGCGGCGGATGGCCTAATTGCGGCGAGATAGATATCATTGAGCATGTTGGCAACATGGATTCTCGAGCTTCGTTCGCTGTGCATACCGTAATGAAAAACGGTACGCGAGGTAATAACTGGTCGAGTACCAAATGGTTTGATTACCCCCTCTCCGCCGATTTCCATGTCTATGGCATCGAATGGGCGCAGGAGGAGAAGGACGGAAAGGATGTGATTCGTTTCACACTGGACGACCTGCAGTATGCGGAAGTATGGGAAGAACAAATCGACAATAATGACTACTGGCCGTTCAACAAGCCGTTCTTCATTATCTATAATCTCGCTATCGGAGGAAACATGGGCGGTCATATAGACGATTCAATTTTTGAACAAGAGCGAATCATGTATGTTGATTGGGTACGCGTCTATCAACGTCAGGAAGCCCGTTAACATAGCCAAATCAGACTGGTGTGAAGAAGCCAATTGACTTTTGGCTTCGAAAGGGAAGGCTGGCGGGGAGCCAAAGCCGACTGAGAACGTCTCGCACGATGATTAAGCACTATATGTGCGTAAATCAGACTGGCGAGACACTAACGAGAGAGAATCGAATCGGGATTAAGTCGGGATAAAAAGGGAACCAATACCTACTAAAATGAAGCATATTTCAATCATAACAATCTTTTGGGCAACCACCATACTGATGGCGGCGTGCGACAACACGGGCGTGGATCCTGGCAAAGATGCCAAGCCGGTGGACGTAATGCCGAAATCCGCCAAACGCGGTGTGTCGTTCAATTTCAACCAACTGACGGATTTGCCTCTCTTGTCGCCCTATATCTCATGGGATTATAACTGGGGCAATACACCTACGAACGAAGCGGCATTGTGGTTTGATGCCAATGAGATGGATTTCTGTCCGATGTGCTGGAACGGCAATTACAGCTCCGATAAGATTCGTGCCTTCGTAGCAGCGCATCCGAAGACAAAGTATCTGTTGGCGTTCAACGAACCGAATCTAACCGATCAGGCGCGTATGACTCCTGCTGAGGCTGCAGCTATCTGGACGCCTGTGGTAGAGTTGGCGAAGGAACTGAACCTCAAATTAGTTTCTCCGGCGATGAACTACGGCACGCTGCCGGGCTATTCAGATCCGATCAAATGGCTGGATGAGTTCTTCGCGCAGCCCAATGTATCGTTAGACGATGTGGATGCGATAGCTGTTCATTGCTATATGTCTTCGCCTTCGGCGGTGCAGGGATACATCGAGAAATTTGAGAAATACAACAAACCGATCTGGCTGACAGAGTTCTGCGCATGGGACCCTGCTCCAAGCGGCTATCCCACTCAGATGGATTATATGTGCGCGGTGCTTCATTATCTGGAGACTCGTCCGTCGGTAGAACGCTATGCATGGTTCATGCCGCGCATGGGCGGCAAAGTGGAGTCTGTGCCGTATAACCAGCTTCTGACACATGATTATCCGGCGGAGTTGACGGAACTCGGTAAGATGTATTGCTATTTCTCGCCGATGGACACTACCGTTTGGTTACGGGCGAATAGAACCATCTTGGCTCACGAATATGTGCGTGTGGCCAATGGTAGTATGCCGCTAAGGCCCTCTACGGATGAGGCGGCTATGGCTGCGGCGAGAAAAGAAGGACTGATGGTTACCAATTTTGCAGCAGGGCAGGAAATCGATTATCAACTTTATCTGCCGGCGGACAGCAAAGAGATTACTTTGCGATATTGCGGCTATAGTAATTCAATCTGCGAGGTGCTGGTGGACGGAGTGTCGCAGAATTTCATCGAAATGCCGCGAAATGGCAGTTCCACCGAATGGATTGAGGCAAAAACATCTCTTGTTGTTAAAGAAGGCAAGCATACCGTAACATTGAAACTATTCACCGGCAGTTGTTATTTCAGCGCCCTAAACATCAAATAGTATCCTATGAAGAAGATTTATTCACTATGGTTTTTATGCACTCTGGCGCTCGTCGTTTATGCTCAGGATTATCAGCTCGTTTGGAACGAAGATTTTACGGATGGAGCATTGGATAATGCCGTTTGGAATATTGAGGTGAACGGCGACGGCGGCGGCAATAACGAGTTGCAGTATTACTGCGAGAAAGGTGTGTCGGTTGGAGCCGAGCCGACAACGGGTAAGCAATGTCTTATTCTGACAGCAACCAAAGAGGATTATCAGGGTAAGAAATGTACCTCCGGACGTGTGAATACCAAAAACAAAATGACGTACACGTTTGGTCGCATTGACGCGCGTATCAAATTTCCTCCGACCGCCAACGGTCTGTGGCCGGCGTTCTGGCAGATGGGCAATAACTACGACCAGGTGGGCTGGCCCAAATGCGGCGAGACGGATATTATCGAACTGGGACATCAGAACGCTTTCTCCAAAGGCACGCAGGATCGTTTCTTCAACGGAGCCTTGCACATTGGACGAGCATGGAATGCGGATTGGTGCGATGCGCAGGATGCTACATGGTCGTATTCGTTGCAAGATACGTTTCATATCGTCTCCATGGTGTGGACTCCCACCTCAATAGATATGTATATGGATAAAGAGGCGCACCCGGAAAACGGGCCTTATTTCCATGCCGACTTGGAACCGAACGAGGATGCGGATTATAACCGCCAGTTGGTGTTCGGCAAACCGAATTTTGTCATCGCCAACGTAGCAGTAGGCGGCAATTTCCCAGGTCTCTTCGATATCAATAAAATCACGGCTCTGGCTAATGGTTCGCGGTCGATGTATATAGACTGGATCCGTATTTACCAGCGCGGCGACACGAACGAATCGTTCAGTTGCCCGTCGGCATCGGACGAAATAGAGCCGGAAGGAACGCAAGGGATCGAGAAGGTACAAAGTAACGAAGTACAAAGTACAAAGGAGATTCACAACGGGCAACTCCTGATTCGCCGCGGAACAACTATTTATACTGTAACCGGACAAATCGTAGAATAATGAAAAAGACAATTATCTGTATTCTGTCAGCGATAGCGGTCTGTACTCTGTATTCTTGCAGCAAACCTGAGTGGAAGTTAGTGTGGAGCGACGAGTTTGATGACCCGACGCTGAATAGTGCTTATTGGAATGTGGAGGACAACGCGCGTGGCGGAGGAAACGCTGAGTTACAGTACTATACACCGAAGAACATCACTATTGAGAAACATCCTGTTACGGGCGAAAACTGTCTGGTGTTGAACGCTCAGCGCGAGGACTACGGCAACCGTCCGTGTACTTCTGCGCGGCTGAACACACAGGACAAAGTGACGGTCGAGTACGGCAAAGTGGAGGCACGCATTGCGTTTCCGTACACCGCAGATGGTTTATGGCCGGCATTCTGGATGTTAGGCAACAACCTTGCAAAGCACCTCGGCAATAACGACGACGTGGACAAGAAGGCGTCTCAACTGGCTTCCGAAGGCCGCGTTGTATGGCCAAAATGCGGCGAGATAGACATTTGCGAAATGGGTCACCACAAGGGGATTGAAACGGGTACGCAAGACCGCTATTTCAACGGCGCATGTCACTGGGGCGAGTCCTTCAACAACGGCGCTTATCCGAACCTCGGGCAGTTTAATACCGCCGACTACCCCGTGCAAGGCGATTTTCACTTGTTCACGCTGATTTGGACAGAGGACTCGATTGCAATGTACTTGGACAGGGACAAATTTCCTGAAACGGAGCCGTATTTCCAACTGTCGCTACGCGGCAAGGAACTCAACGAACCGGGCCATTACTTCAACCATCCGTTCTATCTTGTGCTGAATCTGTCAGTGGGAGGATTCTTCCCGGACATGCCTGCCGCGGAAAAATATCCGGTTCTTATCACTGCGGACGACCCCTCGTTCCAACGCGTAACGGCCTTGCCGGCAGATGGCACGCCGGTGAAAATGTATGTGGATTATATCCGGGTGTATAAAAAGAACTCGTAATCCCGTAATTACGTAATTCCGAAACAATCAAATCGATAAACCGATGAAACTATCTATTCGCGAAAAATTAGGTTATAGTTTGGGTGACACCGCATCGCATTTTGTGTGGGACCTCGTCAATTTCTGGTTGATTTTCTACTATACGGACGTGTTAGGCATCAGCCCGGCGTGGTCCACGGCAATCGCTATTCTCGGAACGATTATGGACGCCGTGATGGACCCCATCGTGGGCATCTGGGCGGATCGGACCAATACACGTTGGGGCAAGTTCCGTCCGTTCCTCCTGTTCGGTTGCGTGCCGTTTGCGTTGTTCGCTTTTCTGGCGTTCTTCGGTCCTGATCTGCAGGGCAATGCGCTGATTGCGTACATCCTGCCGATGTTCATCGGTCTGCGTATCGTCTATGCGCTGGTCAACATACCATATTCGTCTTTGGGCGCCGTGATGACGGATGACTCCATCGAGCGCGCAGGACTGAACTCGTACCGCTTTGTGGCAGCCAATATCGGGCAGCTTATCGTATCAGGTTTTGCTCTCTATATCGTGTATTACCTGGGGGCGCACGCTTCGGGAATGGACTATTCCATCATGGCCGACGACGCCTTACGGAAAGCGTTCATGGAAGAGGCTGCGGCGAACGGCGAACTGGTACGCGCATCCTATGTCGTCGGCTTCCGTTATTTAGTGGCTATTTTCGGTTGCGTGGGCGTACTGCTGTTCCTCATCACGTTCTTTACCACCCGTGAGCGCGTCGCACCTCCCAAACGGCAGGACGCACATCTCGGACGAGACTTCAAGTACCTGTTCAAAAACCGTCCGTGGGTCGTGCTGACACTGGTCGGTATCGTCTCCTTCATCATGTTCGCCATCCAGAATATTTCCGCAACTTACTACTTCAAGTATTTCTTGGGAGCTGAATCAAAGAGCCAGATTTTCAACATCTTAGGAACGATAGCCCTCATTATAGCCATTCCGACGACCAAGCCGTTGGTAAAGAAATTCGGCGCCAAGCAACTATATATTGTTTGCTCCCTCTTGTCCGGTTTGTTCTTCTGTCTGCTCTTCTTCGCAGGGCGTAATTTCGTGCTCATTAACGTATTCAACTGCCTTGGTAAAATCGCTTACGCGCCGGCTATTTCGCTTCTCTGGACGATGCTGGCTGACGCAGCAGACTACGGCGAGTGGAAGTTCCAGCGACGCACGACAGGTCTGTGTCTTTCCGCCGCAGTCTTTGCGCAGAAAATAGGCTGGTCCATCGGAGCTGCTTTGTTCGGCGTCGTGATGTCCGCTATCGGGTATAACGCCGACCTGATGACCATCGACCAAATCCAGCATACACCGCTGGTGATGAACACGTTCCACTGGATGTTTGGCATCGTGCCTGGCGTCCTGTATGCTTCATGCGCCATCTTCCTCGCGTTCTACAACCTCGATAACACAACGATGGAACAGATGAAAAAGGAACTGGAAGCAAGCCGGCTCAATAATGAATAGGAGGAAACAAGTTTATGGTACAAGGACAATTTATTACCATTAATGGCGATCGTTTTTACGAGATAGCCAATTATGACGAGATGCAACCGTTCTTCATCTCGCTGGCGTCCGATACGGATTTGTGGATGTATTTGTCTTCCACGGGTGGTCTGACATGTGGTCGCCGCAGTCCCGGAGAAGCGCTTTTCCCCTATTACACGGACGACAAGATCACGGAAGGATTCGCTTTCACCGGTCCGCACACAGAGTTGGTTGTGAAAAGCCCGGAAAATCACGGCAAGTGTCTTTGGTTGCCGTTCAGCGACAAGCAGCAGCCTGTGTATGAACTGTCTCGCAAAATTGCCAAATCCACCGTCGGTAACCAGATTGTCTTTTGTGAAGAAAACCACACATTAGGCTTGCGTTTTTCGTATCTATGGGCACCTGCGGGCAAGCACGGCTGGGTTCGCCGGGCGACACTGGAGAACCTCTCTGGCGAAGCGCTTGAGATCGATTTGACGGACAAACTGCTCAATGTATTGCCCGCCGGCGTGGAGCGCAAGACACAGAACGAGTTTTCCACTTTGGTGGACGGCTATAAACGGACGGAATTAGTGCCCGGCACTTCGTTGGCGCTTTTCCGCATGGAAGCGATTCTGGTTGACCGCGCGGAGCCTAGCGAATCATTAGCATGTAATACCGTGTATTGTCTAGGTTTACCAGGTGTTGACTATGACAAGACCCCGTCCAAAGGAGTACGCGGGGCGTACGTGGCTCATTCACAGATTCACAGATTCACGGATTCACTTACCTGGTACAACGTGCTCGACGTGTCGAAAGATGCCGTGGCGGTCCATGAGCTGATGCATTTTATCGCCCGAGCAGATGCGATAGATCAGATAGAGGCGGCGATGGCGGCTTCCACCGAGGCGCTCAGACGGATTGTGGCTCAGAACGACGGAATACAACACACCGGCGACGAAGCGAACGATGCACGGCATTTTGCGAACGTCCTGTTCAATACCATGCGCGGAGGGTACTATTTGACGTATCCGCCACGGGCGGACGAAAAAGGCGGCGAGGAAGATTTACCGCTCACATTCGGGCGTCGTCACGGTGACCCTTCACGTCCGTGGAACCTCTTCTCCATCCGCGTGCAGGATGAACAAGGCAACCCCGTCGTGGCGTATCAAGGTAACTGGCGGGATATCTTCCAAAACTGGGAAGCTCTTTCTTATTCGTATCCGCTCTATATCAACCATATCATTGCCAAGTTCCTTAATGCCACCACAGCGGACGGTTATAACCCCTATCGCATATCCAATGAAGGCATTGATTATGAAGTGATTGAACCTGAAAACCCGTGGTCGAATATTGGCTATTGGGGAGACCATCAGATCATATATCTGCTCAAACTGCTGGAGATCAGTTATAACCATGACCCGGAGAAACTGCATGCCTTGCTCAACGAGCCTCGCTATGCGTTTGCGAATGTTCCCTATCGGCTCAAGTCGTATGCGGAGATTGTAGCGGACCCAAAGAACAGTATTCGGTTTGATGACGAGGAGCATAAGCGTATCCAAGCCCTCATTCCGAAGATGGGCGCGGATGCCAAGTTACTGCTGGATGGGAACGGGCAGATTCGCCGTACCACCATGGCCGACAAACTGCTGATAACGCTCCTTACCAAACTGTCGAACTTTGTGCCAAATGCTGGTATTTGGATGAATACCCTAAGACCGGAATGGAACGATGCCAACAACGCGCTTGTGGGATACGGCGCTTCGATGGTGACACTCTGTTATATGCGGCGATATGTCGCTTTTCTGCTGTCGCTCTTCGACACCGACGTGCAGGTAGGAGCCGAGACATTGGACTTCCTACGTGCAATACGGCCGGCTTATCTGAACGGAAATGCAAAGCAGTTTATTAATATTGTCGGTACGGCTGGGGAACGGTATCGTAATGCCGTCTATAACGGTCTTAGCGGTGAGACGAAGACTCTCGAGCGGGGCGAACTGCAGGACTTTTGTACCGCAACTTTGCATAAGGTCGATAGCTCTATCCGCGCCAATAAACGGGAAGATGGACTGTATGAAGCGTATAACCTCATTCGTTTTGCAGAGGACGATATTGAGATATCACATCTCTATCAGATGTTGGAAGGCCAAGTAGCGGTTCTGTCTTCCGGAATCCTAAGCGGAGAAGAGGCTGCTGATTTACTCGATGTGATGCGTCATTCTGATTTGTACCGCGAAGATCAACGTTCGTATATGCTATATCCGAACCGCAGAAGACCTTCGTTCCTGGAGATGAATAACCTGCCTAAAGAGACCGAGCAATTGCCTGTTGTGCAGAAATACTTAGGTTCTATTCTTAAACGGGACTGCGACGGAGGTATTCATTTTGACGCGCAATACCGCAATGCCAATAACTTACCGGAAGAACTGAAGGACCTATATGAATCGGTCTTCCATCATCACGCATTCACTGGTCGTTCCGGCACGTTCTATAAGTACGAAGGCCTCGGATGTATCTACTGGCATATGGTGAGCAAGTTACTGCTGGCGGTAGGAGAGAATATTCAGCGTGAGGCAGTAAAGAATCCTGCCTCTCAGGGAGAGATATGGGGAAGGCTTGTATCTCATTACCGAGCCATTCGCGAAGGAATAGGTTCGCATAAGCTACCTGACGAATATGGCGCTTTCCCCTTTGACCCATATTCACATACACCTACCATGGCAGGTGTACAACAACCCGGTATGACAGGACAAGTGAAAGAAGATGTCATCTCACGTTGGTTCGAACTCGGGGTCTCTGTGCACAACGGACAAATCTCCTTCGCACCGACAATGCTCAGCAACGCGGATTTCAACAATGGTGAACTTCGCTTTACCTATTGCGGTACGGAGATTGTATATAAGAAATCTCCCGTAACCCGTAACCCCTCACCCGTAACCCTTACAAAAGATCAAAGTGCCCACCTCTTTGCACGAGATGGTGAACTAAAACAAATCATTGTTGAAGTATGAAAATTAAATCAATAATCTTTATTCTGTCAGCGATAGCGGTCTGTCTTCTGACAGCTTGTACAGCTAAAGTAACATCATCTCATGTCTGGCTCACTTCGGCCTCTGGTGATAGATGTGCCGAGAAAGAGACCGTTGTGTTTAAGAAAGGCACGGCGGAGAATGCCGTAGTAATCAATCCCTCCGAGACGAGGCAGACGATTGACGGTTTCGGCGGTTCGCTGACGGAGAGTTCGGCTTTTGTGTTGGCATGTCTGCCTGTAGAGAAACGTCAGGCGGTGTTGGAAGAATTATATGGTGAAAATGGAGCCAACTTCTCCATGAGCCGCACGCAGATCGGTGCATCGGATTTCTCTGTCGAAGGCAAGTATTCACTGGCGGAAGAGGACGGCGATGTAGAGTTGCGTTCGTTTACGCTGGACCGCGACAAAGAGGGATTTGCCAAAGCGCAGTATCCGCAGATTCAGGACTGCAACTACGACCTTTTCCATCTGATGAAAGATGTCTGGGCGATCAAGCAAAATCAGACGGATAAGGAATACCGCATCGTGGCGAACACCTGGACGGCGCCGGCGTGGATGAAAGAGAATAAGAAATACTATGAGCGCGAGAACGGTTTTCATCGCGGCGGTGCGTTGCTGCCGGAATACTATGATGCCTATGCGCGCTATCTGGCGAAATACGTAGAGGCATGGAAGGCTGAGGGTGTAGATATTTGGGCACTCACGCCTGTGAACGAACCAATGGGTAATGACGGCGGATGGGAGAGTATGGATTTCTGGCCGGCAGTAGAAGCAGAGTTCATCGGTCAATACATGCGTCCGCGTTTGGACGAAAGCGGTTTTCAGGATGTGAAGATCCTTGGTTTCGACCAGAATATCTTCGAGATGGGTCCTTACACAGCAGCTATCTATGGTGATTCGCTTGCCAATGCAGCGACGACAGGAATGGCGGTACACTGGTATGGTTCGACGATTGACTGTTTTCCGAACGTGCTGGATTCCGTACATGCGCTTTATCCCGACAAAACAATCCTGCATACTGAGGGATGTATTGATAACCTGGGTTGCGAGCCATGGGACGGTGTAACCGATCCGGAGGGATTCAAAGAGTCCGGATGGTTCGGGAACGATGCTTTTTGGTGGAACAAAGTGGCTACCGATTGGGCGTATTCGACTCGCTGGGCAGGTGACACACATCCCAAATACGCGGGTGTGCACCGCTATGCGCGTTATATAATAGAAGGCATGAATCATTGGCTGACGGGTTTCATCGATTGGAATATCGTGCTGGACTCCATCGGCGGACCGAACCATGTGAATAACTTCGCTGCGGCACCGGTGATGATTGATTACGAGAAGGAAGATATCTACTACACGCCGTATTACTTTGTGCTCAAGCAGTTCAGCCGCTCCATGCGACCGGGCGATCAGGTGATCAGCTGTCAGCCTTCAGAAATCAGCGATCAGATCTTTGTCTGCGCAACGAAGAATGCCGAGGGACAGATAGCGGTGAATATCCTCAATACCGGCGAGGCCGCTTCTTTCCCGTTGCAGATTGGCGAATACTGCGCAACGGTAGAGATGCCGGCGAATAGTGTAGAAACAATATTGGTGAAACTATAAGGTATGAAACGGAGTCTTTTGTCTTTGAGCGCAGCGGTCTTTCTTCTTTCAGCGATAGCGGTCTCCTCTCTCGCGCAAACGCCTGTGTCTGTTGGCGCGGGTTCGTATGCTTCGTATGTGCCGCTGTCCAAGAGTCGCACTTCGGCTCACGGCGGTTGTCAGGCGTACCAGATGGAACATCGCAGACTCTATCTGCCGGACTCGCTCTTGGCGCGGTTGGGTACTCCCGATGGTTCGCAAGAGGGCTCTCTGGCGCTGCCGACGAATGATTGGTGGACGCACGCACTCGTCAATACATGGACCGGAAAACTGTGGTTCTATCCCGGTTGGGCAGAGGCAAAAGACGGTGAACTGACAATCGGTTATCCGTCCTATTGGGAGCCCACGGGCTATGAGGTCAAATGGGACACACCGCTCTCGGTGACGTTCTCCAATACGGCTACCGGCAAGAATGCAGCTTTTGAGGAAGCGCTCGTCGATAGCTGGTCGGATTTCGCGATGTCGTTTATCATGCAGGACGGCGAGGATTGGGTGCGCGTGACATGTATGGAAGGTTCGCCGCTCGTCTGGCTTGAGGCGTCCGGAATCACGATGCAGGTTACCAATCCCAATAGTGCCCGATATGCGGTCTTTACGGACACGGATAAACTCACAATCGCTTTGCTTACGGATGGTTTAGACGCAGCGGCATGTGCGCCATATGCGTTCCAAATCCCGCGTAAGACCACTTTCTCGTACGCTTATAATGCCGCTACCTCGTCGCTCACAACGACTTTTCATGTGGACAAATCTGTCCTCATGGGCTTCCTGCCGCATCATTACTACGACTCAAATGACCAAATGGTAAATGACCAAATGGTCAATGGTACTTATCTCTCTCCTCGTGGCACGATGAGGCTGTACGAGGGAAACGATTTTACGTTTACGTATCCGGTGCATTCGTTCCTGCCGTTCTTCCCGGCTCCAATGGAGTGGGGTGAAGAGTTCTCCGAAGCTCGTATGGCAGCGCTCAATGCGGATTATGCCAAGCGTGGTTCGTTCGGTGGAGATACCTATTGGGGCGGAAAGGGGCTGACGCAGATGGCGCATTATATGACTTTTGCGCTGCAGATGGGCGATACCGCTACTTTCCGTATGGCGAAGAATCGTTTGAAAGAAGTGCTCGTCAATTGGTACACTTTCACGCCGGGCGAAGAACTGTACTATTTTGCGCGTTACCCGAAATGGGGCGCGCTCATCGGCATGGATCCCTCCTATGACTCGGATACCTTCAATGACCACCATTTCCATTACGGCTATTTTGTCTATGCCTCGGCGTTGCTGTGCATGCTGGATGACGATTTCCGGACTCAATATGGTCCGATGGCTCGGGAGGTGGCACGCGATTATGCCAACTGGCAGCGCTCGGCGGACGAACCGTGGTTCCGTACGTTCAATCCTTATTGCGGACATTCGTTTGCAGGCGGATTAGGTAATGCAGGTAACGGAAACGGTCAGGAGTCCTCTTCGGAAGCGATACAAGGCTGGGGTGGCGTGTGGCTCTTAGGCGCCGCGCTGCAAGACCAGAAGATGCTCGAAGCAGGAATCATGGGTTATACCCTCGAGACACGTGCTACATCGGAGTATTGGTTTGACAAGAAAAGGCGCAATATTGATTTTACCAAATATAACCACCCCTATTGCTGCAACCTGACGATGCAGGGTGTGGGCTGGTGGACATGGTTCTCCGGCGACCCGGTATGGATGCATTCCATTCAATGGCTGCCTATCTCGCCGATACTGACCAACTGTTTCAGCGAAGACCTGCCTTTCGCCAAATGGGACTACACACAGATGTACGCTACCAAGGAGGTCGGCAATTACGAAGCCCCGCAAGGCGGTTTGGGGGATGAGTCAGGTCTGGGCAATGTGTGTCTGTCGTACCTCTCGCTCTTCGATGCCGATTCGGCGATTCATGTGTGGGACAGAATGGATCAGATGGGAAAGGCGCTGGCGAAGAACCCCGACACGGGTGGCATCACTTATTGGCTCGCGCATTCGCATAAGGGCTTGGGCGAGAAGCGGTATGATATCTTTGCTTCGCATCCGATGGCGTGCGCTTATACGGACACCCTCAGCGGACGCATGACATATGCGGTTTATAATGTGGCTCAAACGCCGCTATCCGTGCATTTCTTCGGTGCAAAAGATACTACGGTCACTGTGCCGCATGGTCTGACGCTTATCTCCGGCGCAGAGACCCGCACAATCACGACCATCGAAAATGAAGAAGAGACGATAGAACCCGACCCGATGGCTTGGGATTTGCCGTATCCGAATCTCGCGCTCCATAAACCCGTGACGGTCTCTTCGTTTGAGAACGCCGGTTGTGTGGCGGCAAACCTCACGGACGGTAAGACGAACACCCGCTGGGGATCGACGCATCACGATGGCGAATGGGCGATGGTGGATCTGGGCAAGGTATGTTTTATCGATCATCTAATCCTGCGCTGGGAGACGGCTTTTGCGTCCGAATATGAACTCGCACTCTCGTCGGACGGCACGACGTGGCATCGTGCTACGTACGCCTCTGCCGGCGGAGTGGAGAAAGTCACCCTTCCCTTTATGGAGGGGCAGGAGGTAGGCCCCTCCAGGACTCGATATATCCGCTTAACTGGACTCCAGCGTGCTACGCAGTATGGCACTTCGCTCTATGAACTGGAGGCATACGGACGACCGCTAACCGGCGACCCGGAAACAGTCTTTGCAGTAGCACTCTCTGCGTCCGACACTGTCCTTCAGCAGGGACAGACAACCACCCTCACCACAACGGCGTATAACTTCAACGGAGCAATCATCTCCACCTCTTCGGAGCAGAAGACCTACCCCGACTACGGTCTCTTCACGGAGACCCGCACGGTTGGTGGTTGTTCGGCATCTCTCACGATCATCGTCATGGAGACCGAGATGGCAGTTACAGCAGATGTGACACCTGCCGAAGCGACCATGCCGATCGGTACGCAGCAGACGTTTGTCGTCTCCATCCTCAATCAGTTTGGCGACGTCATGGATACCTGCCGCTCCGTTTATCTTGCCACCCAAGTGGGTGATCACGAACTCGTCTTCCCGTGCTTTGAGAGAACCGACACGGCGATCGTTCACGTCCTGCCGTTTGAGGAAGTGAACCTCGCGCTCCATAAACCCGCAAAGGCTTCCGGAGCCGAAGGAGATGGAACGGCAGCGCCAAAAGCCGTGGATGGCGATATGAAAACACGCTGGTCCAGCCGCTTCCAGGATAACGAGTGGATAGCGGTCGATCTGGAGGATTGTTACCGTCTGACCCAGGTGCGCCTCATCTGGGAGAACGCTTATGCTACTTCGTTCGATATCCAGGTCAGCTCCGATGGCGAGAACTATACGACCGTCAAATCCGTTTCCGATGCTAAAGGCGGCACGCAGACCCACGATATACGTATCAATAACGAACCCGTGGAGGCACAGTTTGTGCGCATCTTCTGCAAGACCCGCAACACCGGCTACGGCGCGTCCCTGTGGGAGTTGGAGGTCTATGGAGAAGGCCTCTGCGACCCGATTATAACCGCTATCGAAGAAGCAAATTTCAAATTTCAAATTTCAAATTTCAAATTTATAAAGAATGGCCAGATATACATTTCGCGCAACGGTGCTGTCTATACTATTGATGGCCGTCTGTGCGTGCTCCCACAAGAGTGAAGAAGACCGTTTTATCGATGACCTCCTCTCCCGCATGACGCTGGAGGAGAAGATCGGACAGATGAACCAACTCGACCCCTCGTGGAACGCCGAAGAGAAAGAGGCGCTTATCCGCGAAGGCAAAGTGGGTTCGATCTTCAATATCGTCGGTGCGAAAGAGGTGAACTGCTTGCAACGGATGGCGGTGGAGGAGACCCGTCTCGGCATTCCTTTGGTGGCTGCGCGTGACGTCATTCACGGCTTCAAGACCATCTATCCCATTCCACTGGGACAGGGCGCTACATTCAATCCCGAACTGATTGAGCAAGCGGCGCAAGCTACTGCGAATGAGGCATACCAGTATGGTATCCGTTGGGCGTTCTCGCCTATGGTGGATGTGGCGCATGATCCCCGTTGGGGACGTGTGGCAGAGGGCTATGGCGAAGATCCGTATCTCACCTCCGTCATGGGCGCCGCTACCGTCCGTGGATACCAAAATGACCAAATGGTAAATGACCAAATGGTACCTGGAATGGCTGCCTGCGTCAAGCATTTTGCCGGCTATTCGGCTTCGGAAGGCGGACGCGATTATAACACCACTTGGATTCCCGAAACCCAACTCCGCGATATCTACCTGCCGCCGTTCAAAGCTGCAGTAGAAGCCGGTGCGATGAGTCTGATGTGCTCGTTTAACGATCTTAACGGACTTCCTTCGTCTGCGAATCATCATCTGAATGTAGATATCCTCCGTGACGAGTGGCACTCCGATGCGCTCCTCGTCAGCGACTGGGGTTCGGGTTCAGACCTTGTGCCGCATGGCCTCTGTGCAGATAAGAAAGACGCGGCGCTGCGTTGCATCAATGCCCGCATGGAGATGGATATGCAGGGAAATATCTATAACGATTATCTGGCGGAACTGGTAGCGGAAGGCAAAGTGAAGGAGTCGCAGATTGATGAATGTGTCCGCTCAATCCTCCGTCTCAAATACCGTCTGGGCTTGTTCGAAAACCCCTATGTGCCGGAAGATACACCGGCTCCTGGAGATACCGAACTCGCTCTCCGCGTAGCCGAGGAATCCGCCGTCCTGCTCAAGAACAACGGCATCCTGCCGCTAAATCACAACGCGCAAATTCTTATTACGGGTCCTTTGGCTGATCAGAAAAAAGAGCAACTCGGCACTTGGGTCTTTGACGGCGATACCTCTTTGAGTATCACGCCCCTTATGGCCTTTGAGCAAATGGTAAATGGTATATGTCCAAATGGTAAATTGATCTACGAGCCCGGCCTCACGTACTCTCGTGATAAGAACCCTGCCGGCATAGCGAAAGCCGTTGCGGCAGCGAAAAAAGCCGACGTCATCCTTTATTTCTGCGGCGAAGAAGCCATCCTCTCCGGCGAAGCGCGTTGCCGTGCGAACCTCGATTTGCCGGGTGCGCAGATAGAAATGATGGACGCACTTGTGGCTACCGGCAAACCCGTTGTCATGATTGTGATGGCTGGTCGTCCGCTGACCATCGGTCGTCAGGTTGATCAAGCCGCTGCAGTCCTTTACGCCTTTCATGGCGGCACGATGGCGGGTCCTGCGTTGTATAACATCCTGACAGGCAAAGTAGTGCCTTCCGGCAAAACGCCGATTACTTTCCCGAAGATGGTTGGTCAGATTCCGCTCTATTATAACCGCCATAACACCGGCCGTCCGTCGTATGACCCGCCGATGCTCATTGACTCCATTCCTATCGGCTGTCCGCAGTTCTCCATCGGCCAATCTTCCTATTGGCTCGAGACTCCCACCGAACCGCTCTTCCCCTTCGGTTTCGGACTGAGCTATACTACCTTCGAGTACGGAGAAACGGTCGTGGACACCATCATCAATGACGAAGCATCGACAAATAGTACATTGTACATCGTCAAATCGTACATTACGAATACCGGCTCCTATGATGCTTACGAGACTCCGCAACTCTATGTCCGCCAGCTCTCCGGAGACTTGGTTCGCCCGCTTTGCGAACTGAAGGGTTTCCAGAAGATTTTCATCCCTGCCGGCGAGACGCGCGAGGTGACTTTCACCCTCACGGACGACGATCTGGGCTACTGGCATGAGTCTCACGACGGCCTTTCCAGCCGCGTCTGGTTTGCCACCGACTCCGCCGACTTCCGCTTCGCCATCCTCCCGTATTCCCAACCGCTCGTTCCTAAAGACAAATAGTCTCCAGGGAAAAAGATAAATTCTAAAATCTGCCCTCACAGAAGTGCAGATTTTTTTGTATCCGTTGAAAAAAGAGAGATTTATTTGCGTAATTCAGAAAAAATTTGTACCTTTGCAGCCATCGAAAAATATGATGGGTATCTATCACAATATAGTTATTTAAGAGCGCGAATAAATAGTATGTCGAATATGTCGTTCGGGATTATCAAAAACCGATGGGTCTAGCCCATATACTACGTCAGGAGATATGCCGGAAGTACTCCGCAAGGCCTTGCCGGAAATGAAAGAACAGAAACCTGTAGGGTTATGAAATTTAGTAGTAAATTACGTATAGATCAAAGTTCAAAAGCTCTCATAGAGTTTTTGTCTGTTTTTCCTAATTTTATCGTAAAAGTACTAATTAACAAATTTTAAAAAGCAACTATGAAAAAACTATTATTTATTTTACCATTCCTTACGCTGATAGCATGTGGTAAACCTGTTAAATTGGAACAGCCTGAAAGCGAAATGGATTCTATTGTAAAAGTCGTTTTTAGAGCCATCATTGATTCCAATTACTCTTGCTTGGATTATCAAGATGCGTTCTATACACTTATTGACAGCATGCAAAGCCATGTTGAATCCTCCCGAGATGAAAATATTCGCATTGTGGCGAAAAGCATGGCGCAAGATATCTGCAGTTTGTTCTTTTATGGAGAGTGCTGTTCTCCGGAAGAGATGCGATTTTTCATTGATTCGCTTGCCTTGCGCTTGTCTGATGTGTCCAATACATGGTATTATTCCACTTCTGACTCTAACGATACAATAAATTGGTCTAAACAGCCTATATTAAACCAATATATTATATTTAGCGATTTCGTAGATGATGAGCAAAAGCATATTATTTGTCTCGACTTGTATCGCAAACCGAGTGGAGAGGAAATGTTGGTTGTTACACTTCCACAGGAAGCTGAATATCTGGCATTGATTGTGTTTCATGGAGAGTATATGCAAGATTTAGATCTGGCATCAGTACGTACCTTGAATGATGCTCTTTTTTACCAAGAGAAATCCGAAGAATGCGGGCAACAGATTGTTTATGGAGAGGATCTGATTCAAGAAATGCTCACTTATAACGGAATGTTTATCTCCTTTGTCGGCAACGAACAATCCGATAGTATTAATGATAAATATCATGATAGTCACCTGTTGTTAACTAAGTTCCATGAACAATATGAAGCCTTGAACCATTGATTCCCTATAGGATACTTTATTGATTATAAGACCGGTCCAAGTGTATCGAAACTCACATCCTCGCTTCATTGCGTATTTTAGTCGCATCATCGCGTCACCAAACCTCTTCGTTCTGTTTGCGGGTCTTTAGTGCTGTCTCTTTATCGTCAATTGCTTGGCATGACATGCCGATATATAAAATTTGCGCCGGTATAAATGGCAGAGTGCCTAAAACCAAGAGGGTGTGCCAATTCGTTATGACACACCCTCTTTTTTGTACGTACGAGTAAATGTTTGTATTAGCGAACTCGCTCGCAATAACTGCCGTCACGAGTGTCCACGCGCACGATCTCTCCTTCGTTGATAAAGAGCGGAACACGGATTTCCGCGCCGGTCTCCAAAGTAGCGGGTTTGAGCGTGTTGGTAGCGGTATCTCCCTTCAGTCCCGGCTCGGTATAAGTGATAGCCAACTCTACTTTTGTGGGCAGTTCAGCGAAGAGAATCGTCTCCGTGGTGGCGTCTGATACCACCTCAACGGTCATTCCTTCTTTCAGAAAATCCACACCGGTAATGAGGTCATGAGCGATGGGCACTTGCTCAAAAGTCTCGTTATTCATAAAGATATAGTCAGCCCCCTCCTTATAGAGGAACTGGTATGGACGACGCTCAACGCGTACGTCTTCCAATTTCTCACCAATGTTGAATCGGCGCTCCAAAACGCGACCGTCCACTACATCTTTGAATTTAACACGCATAATCGTGTTACCTTTTCCCGGCTTTACATGCAGGAACTCAATTACGAAATACAAACGGCCGTCCATGCGGATACAAACGCCGTTTTTGATGTCTTGACTGTTAATCATAAATACTTTACTATTAGTTCAATTACTATTTTAAGACTTATTTTTTGGAAAATCGCCGCAAAATTACAAAAATTCTTGCATATATGCAAATTTTTTAGTACTTTTGTGCCCGATTTTTTTAAAACGTATGCGTTATGAAAGAATTTTTTGGTAGTTTTGACATATGGCAAGTATTGTCATCATTCGTATTTCTGATAGCCATCATAGACCCGTTCGGAAATATACCTATCACGATATCAATGCAGCGGAAGGGGATCAAGATTCATCCATTCCGGGTGGTAATGGCGAGTTTGACCATTCTGCTGTCGTTTCTATTCCTTGGCGAATGGATCCTGAAATTGTTCGGAGTACAGATTCAGTATTTTGCAATAGCGGGTGGTTTCATTATTTTCCTTATGGCATTGGAGATGATATTGGATATCACGATTTTTCAGAATGACAAGTTGGAGGGGGAGTTGTCCAGTGCGAGCACGATAGTTCCTCTTGCGTTCCCTATGTACGCGGGGCCTGGAGCGTTTACGGCGTTGCTCGCCATTACCGCGGAATATACGGTATTCAACCTCTGTATATCCCTGCTGCTGTGTATGCTGGTGTTGTATATAGTGCTCATAGCGACGAACTGGCTGACGAAATATCTGGGTGCTACGTCGCTATATATCATCCGCAAATTCTTTGGAATCATAGTGCTCGCCATCGCCTGCAAACTGATGTTCGCCAATTTTATAGAGGTTTTGCATCCATCACAGACAGAAGCGGAGCCACAGGAAACAGTAATCCTAACTGAAAACAACAATACAGATGAAAAACTTTTCTGAAATGACTATTGCGTTAGCCAGCGATCATGCGGGGTTTGCGCTTAAACAGCAGGTCCAGTTGTTCCTTGAGGACAACGGAGCTAAAGTGAAGGATTTCGGTTGCTATACGACCGAGAGTTGCGATTATCCGGATTTCGCGCATCCTCTTGCGGAAGCAGTAGAGAAAGGCGAGTATGATTTCGGAATAGTCATTTGCTCAACGGGCAATGGCATCACCATGACGGCGAACAAACACCAGGGTATTCGTGCCGCCTTGTGCTGGGAGACCAAACTGGCGGAATTAGCACGTCAGCATAATAACGCGAATGTACTCGGCTTGCCTGCTAATTTCATATCTGCGCCGAAAGCATTGGATATAGTGCGTACCTTCTTCCAGACGGATTTCGAAGGCGGTCGTCATGAGCGTCGTGTTAACAAAATCGCGTTGCATTAATGCGCTGAAGTGTTATGCAAGTTATGCACTGGACCGCCTAGGTTCAGTGCTTTGCATAGATAAGCCAAGTCATATACCCCATTTGCCGATGTTCGTATCCGTCGAGCCGTCCTCTATCTGTCAACTTCGTTGTCCGGAGTGCCCTGTGGGGATGCGGGAAAATAGACAAAGGGTAAATGGTATGATGTCTTCGGAGGTCTGGGAACGGGTGCTCTATGAGGCGGCGCCATATGCCCATATCATTCAGTTTTATTTTCAGGGAGAACCCTTGCTCAACGCCAGACTGCCGCAGATGATAGCTCAAGCCCATGAGGCGGGTCTTTATACCATCATCAGTACTAACGCCCAAGCGCTTACAGAGGACCTTGCGGACCAAATCGTCGTTTCCGGATTGGACAGAATAATAGTCTCTATGGATGGACTCACAGAGGATAGTTACGGAGCCTATCGGGTGGGAGGCAGTCTGGAGAAATGCCAACAGGCTCTCTTCTTCTTGCGTTCCGCGAAAGAGAAATATGGAAAGTCCCAAGCCCGATGTCAAATCGAACTCCAATGCCTGCGGCTGAAAACCAACGAACATGAATGGGACCGTTTTCGCAAGGAGTATAAAAAACTGGGAGCTGATCGCCTGGTCTTCAAAACAGCGCAACTATACCACTATGCGGACGGACATCCGCTCATGCCGTCGGACAAACGATACAGCCGCTACGTCAAAGATGAAGACGGGCACTATCACAGGAAAAAAATGGGCAAAGGCTGTTTTCGCGTGTGGAGTGGAGTAGTGGTCACCACCACCGGTGAGGTCCTGCCTTGCTGTTATGACAAAGCGCATGCGTATGCATACGGGAATATTATGGATACTCCGCTCAATGAACTCTTTCGCAACGATAAAGCGATGCAGTTCAGACGAGAAGCGATGAAGGAAAAACCTAAAATTTGTCAGGAATGTTGGAGATAAAGAGTTTTGTGTTTGGTCCTTTTCAGACCAACACATATGTCATAACCATAAACGAACAGAAGGTGCTTGTAGTCGATCCTGCGTGTTATACTCCTTACGAGCAGCAGCAATTGTTTCAGTATGTGGAAAATCAACAGACAGTCTGCCCAAACCCTGTATCCATTATAGCTACCCACGGTCATTTGGATCATCTATGGGGCGCCAAATGGGCAACGGAAACATGGCATACGCCCGTGCTTATCCATGAGCGGGACATCCCTATGGTGCATCTCATGCAGCAGCAATATGACCTATTCGGCGTCCGGATGCAAGCGGAATCATTTCCCATAGAACCGCTCCATTCTCCATTCTCAATTCTCCATTCTCAATTCTCAACTCTCCATTCTCAATTCTCCATTATTGAGACTCCCGGTCATACTCCCGGCGGCGTGAGTCTGTATTTCCCACAAGACAAAGTGCTTTTTTCCGGAGATACACTCTTCCGAATGGGATATGGCAGAACCGATTTGCCGGAAGGAAATATAGGTCAACTGATAGAGTCGTTGGAAACTCTTTTCGCCCTTCCGCCCGATACACGCGTTTATCCGGGACACGGAGAAATAACGACTATTGGAGCGGAAAAACGATGATTTTTCGATAAAAGTGCAAGAAAATACACAAAAAATGCCTGTAAATTTGGTGGTTTCAAAAAAAAGCATTAACTTTGCAGGCTTTTTTAAAAGTAAGCTTTAATAAATCCGGCGAAGTTGTTATCTAAGCGATGCTCCTTCTGCCGACATTGTTTAACTCTCATTTACCATGCAACAAATGGTACATGAACAAATGGTACATTAACTTATGTATTTAACTTCCGAGAAAAAAGCCGAGTTGTTTGCAAAATACGGCAACGACGCTAAAAACACCGGTTCTGCAGAGAGCCAAATCGCATTGTTCACCTTCCGTATCAACCACCTGACCGAGCACCTGAAGGAAAACCGCAAGGACTTCGGTACGGAGCGCGCGCTGACCTCTTTGGTAGGTAAACGCCGCCGCATGTTGGATTATCTGAAGGCTAAAGACATCGAGCGTTACCGCGCAATCATCAAAGAACTCGGTATTCGTAAGTAAAAACACAGGCAGTCAGACAAGAGCTGAATGCAAAAGTGAAAAAAGTGCTGATTTAGGCACTTTTTTTTGTGTAAGTCAGTTATTTTTTGTACCTTTGCACACGATTTTAAAAAAAGAGTGAAATGAAAGCAAAATGGCTATTAGGTGGACTTGGTTATGTGCTGGGCGGACCGATTGGAGCGGTTGTGGGTGTTATTATCGGTAGCGTAATGGATAACTCAGCACAACGCTATCAGACGGAAAGTGAGCCTGCGTCAGAAACGGAAAATGAGACGACGACGGGGCGTGCTTCTACGGGTTCACGGCAACGGGCAACAAAGGCGGATATCAGTATCTCACTTCTCGTGCTGATAGCATGTGTCATGAAAGCCGATGGGCGTGTACTCAAGTCCGAAGTCAATTATATTAAGCCCTTCTTGCTCAAAACATACGGAGAAGAAGGAGGCAAAGAAGCATTACAGATGCTCAAAGAACTCTTGCAGCAGAACATAGACGTAGTGGCTGTGTCGAATCAGATAGCGCAGCATGTCAATTATTCCACACGGTTGGAACTAATCCATCTGCTCCTTGAACTCGCTAATGCGGATGGCGAGTACGCCAAGCAAGAGCACAAAGTGATAGAGCGGATAGCTACGGCTATGAATGTTTCCGCCAAGGATTTTGACTCTTTGGCAGCAATGTACAACAAAGCCAAAGATCCGAACTGGGCATATACGGTATTGGAAATCACACCTTCCGCTACGAATGAAGAGGTGAAAAAAGCATATCGCCGTATGGCGATGAAGTATCATCCTGATAAAGTGGCAAATGCTTCGGAGGAGATTCGCATGCAGGCTACCGAAAAGTTCCGAACAATCAACGAAGCCTACGAGCATGTCAAACTTCTCCGCTCCTTATAGACTATATATCTGTGCGTTAGTGACACAAAAGAGACACCTTCCTGTCGGGATAATGGTACACTCGATGATGTCCACAATGGAGGAGAGGCGATGCTTGGCAAACTCTATGTGAGTTGCGGCTTACCCCAAAGCCAGTCCTCCTCATGCAAGTAGTTCCCGTTCTCCTCGTCGTAATCGCTCATCGGAACAAATTGCTTTAGGGCTCCAAAATTTTGAACCAACATAGTATTTTTTTTCTTCCGCCAACCTTTTCTGATTGGCGGGAGAAAAAAAGTTAAACAATGTTATAAACGACAAATGACTTCCACATCTGTGAAAGTCATTTGGGCAGTTTTTGGGTCGATTTCTACGCGTCTTACGCGTAACTTATTGATTTTCAACCCTTGTGCGCAGGATGAGACTCGAACTCACACGATCTTGCGACCACTACCCCCTCAAAGTAGCGTGTATACCAATTTCACCACCTGCGCGTGCTTGCATAGACACTTGCGTGACTGCGCGTTTCACGCTTGTATAACGCTCCGTGTCATGCTACGCTTTTCGGTCTGCAAAACTACGTTTTACATCCCGAGTTTCGTAAATTAAAGATCGACGCTCCATCAAAGAGCGTTGTGCCCAGAACAGGACTCGAACCTGCACACCTCGCGGCATGCGCACCTGAAACGCACGCGTCTACCAATTCCGCCATCTGGGCGCGCTTGCATCAATACTTCGCGTGACTCGCGGCGCGCCGCTCGATTACGCCTACGTATTGTGCTACGCTTTTCGGTCTGCAAAACTACGTTTTACATCCCGAGGTTTATTGGACCCTCTTTTGCCTAACGGCAAAAAAAAAGAGCGGAAAACGAGACTCGAACTCGCGACCCCGACCTTGGCAAGGTCGTGCTCTACCAACTGAGCTATTTCCGCATTCTTTTTACCTCTACGATAAAGATCATTTGTGCGTCTCAAAAGGTGTTCCTTTCAAAAGCGAGTGCAAAAGTACTGCTTTTTTTTGACATATGCAAATTTTTTGCAAAAAAAATGCAAAAAAAATGCATTTTCAGCATTTTTGTCGCGCGCGCACGCATGTTCCTAAATAATTGTATAGAGAAGAAATTATAATTGTATAGAGAAGAAATTATTTTAGAGGATGACTAATGTGGATGTACAGTATAAAACGAGTAGCGCTTTTGAGGTCTTAAAATTCGTAACATATTAAATTACTATTTTTTTGTTTTTTAAAGAAATTTTTTACTATAAAATTTGCGTAATTCAAAAAAAAGTAGTACTTTTGCGGGGAAATTCAGAAAGCAAGCCTATTTTATATTCCGAAAAGATTTTAGGATGTTTGTTAACAAAAGGTTACGGGATGGTCATGGAGGCTCAACGGTACGGTAAGGGTAGGTATATGGTCTAGTTATGGTCTAGTTATGGTATAGGTATGGTCTAGCATTATCAGGATGAAGTTTTGTATTTGAGGTGTGGTTCGCAGGATTGTGTTTGTTGCTTTGTGTTTTGGGGTAAATTACGGAAGAAATAAAGGTGATGAAGGAATGAAAGGGATGAAGGAATGAGGGAATTAAGGGGAGAGGGTTTTTGATGGTTCACAAAGGAACGAAAGAAACAAAGGGATGAGGGAATGAAAGGGATGAGGGAATGAAAGGGATGAAGGAGTGAGGGAATGAGAGAGTGAGGGAATGAGAGAGTGAGGGAATGAGAGAAACACAAGGGATGAGGGAATGATAATTAAAAATGATCAGAGATAGTATAGGAGAATTATAAACCATCTGTGCGCTTTCTAATCGAAAAAGTACAAGAGAAAAAGATATGCTTTTTCTTCGTCAAATTCAATTAATGCTTTTTCTTCGTCAAATTCAATTAATGCTGTATTTTCGTTAGGTCAAATTAGTGTAGTAGGATCGTTAGGTCAAGTTGGTGTTGTAGGATCGGTACGTCAAATTGGTGTTGTAGGATCGGTACGTCAAATTGGTGTTGTAGGTTTTGGGGAATGTTGCAGAATGGTACCAAAATGTGCTATTTCGAGGAAAGGTTTGAGTGCCAGATTATAGCTTGTGTTTGATTATGGCGAGTGCCGGGAATTTTGAGAGTGAAGGAAATGTGAGTGCGTGAGAATTGTGAGTGCGTGGAAGAATGGTGTGTATTGTGGAAATGATGTGAAAAGTAAGATATATTAGAATAAAGAAGGAGGAATCCTAATGGGTGAAAAAAGTCTAAAAGGTCTCCGGGTATTCTATTATGAATATCGTTCGGAATTTGTGTTCGGACTGCTGCTGTTTTGTGCCGTAGTGGCGAGTTATGTACTCTCGCCGCTGATTCCGTCGAGCTTATTCCGTTCCATCATATCACCTGTTCAAAATACCGCAATTATCACAGTAGCGGTCATCAATACGTGGGCGATGGCGAGGCATTGTAACGGAATCAGGGTGAGGTATGTGTATGCCTGGATAATGGCGGCGACGTCCGTGGTGATGATAATCGGTACTGGCTATCGTGAAATGGTGAATGCAGATTTGCGGCCCTCTGAAGGGATATTTAGTTTTGAAGGATGGGAACTGGTTGGCGGCGATATATTTGCATGGTTGTTTTTAGCCTATCCGTCCGAAGTGCTGCGCCCCGGGTGGTTGAGTTGGAAGAAAGCGCTCAGTCGTCTCTTACCGGTAATAGTAGTAGGAATATGTGACTATTTTGTTCCATGGGATTTGCGATGGCTATTGGCGATAGTTCCTATTGTATGGATTTCGCTGATGTTCCATCATATAAGGTCCTATCGCAAATATTGTGAGGATAATTTCAGTTCCTTAGAAGAGACGGACGAGCGATGGATAATCCGTTATCTGGTAATGCTTTTCATTGTTGGGTTGTCCTATGTTTATCTCAGTGTCTCCGAGGAGCCTAACCGATACTTTACGCAACAATGGTTGCTGTTCTTTATCATTGTCTATACGAATGACCAAATTATCTTCCGTTCGAAGCCGTGGATAGAGGATGCGGAGAAAGAGGTGAAGGCGGAAGATATAGAGACCGAGTCGAACGTAGGGCAGGTAGCGTCGAATAAAGAGTCGAATGCGGAATACCGTCGCGCCTTGGAGGAATGGATGTCGCGAGAGAAGCCCTATCTCAATCCGAATTTCCGTTTGACCGATTTGCATCAAGTGTTGCCGATGAACAGGACGTATCTATCGCAGTTCATTAATGTGGAATATGATTGTTCGTTCTATCATTTTGTGACGAATTATCGAGTAGCAGAGGCGAAGCAGCAAATGCGTGAGAATCCGAGCCTGAAAATGCAGGAAATATCGGAGCGCTGCGGTTTCTCGTCGGCTACCGTTTTTGGTCGTGTGTTTGCGCGCGAAACGGGTTATACACCAACGGAATGGCTTGCTCAAAGCGACAATAAATAAAAAATCGAGCGATTTTCTCAACTTTAATGCAATTTTTTGCACGGACACTTGCATATGTGCCCGTTTTTTTGTAACTTTGCACACTTTTTTGTAAATCGAGTAAAAAGTATGAATATAGTCTGTTTAAAAATGAAAGAATTTAAGGTACGAATTCTGTTGTTGATTTCGGTAGTATTTGTTACGCTGGGAATGTATGGCGCGGTGTACGATTTTACGCCGACGGATGGTGGTCTGGTAGTCAATCTGAAACAGGGAGACCAGATTTTGCTGTCCACGTGGGTTGACGAGAATGGTAACGGTGTAGAGGATGACGG
>ONQO01000008.1 GCA_900319995.1 uncultured Bacteroidales bacterium | reverse complement strand
CAAAGAAGAACGCAAGCACAATGAACGCCTTATGCGGGCACTGCTTGCCAGTGATGAACTGCTGACCTTCTGCTACAACATCGTTATGCCCGTTGTGCGAAATAAGAGACGAGAAGCAAGGAAAGAGGAAAGGGTAAGGGAAAATTGGGGCGCTCTTAGGTTTGTCTCGGGAGATGATCCCGTGATGGTAAAGTTGAAGTCTCGTTTTTGTCGGGAAGAAAGCCGGATAACATCCGGCACAACGAAAGAAGCAAAAAACGCCGGATGACATCCGGCACAATGGACATAGAACATACCGGCATACAATGCCGGGGAAATGAACGAAGAGAAAAGCCGCACATAAATATACGGCACACAAACGCTAATTCATGCGGAGCAGGAAACGAACTAATCGTTCGAGCGTAGCGAGACAAGAACTAAGAAGCCGGCATACCATGCCGGGGAATAAACATAGTAAAAGAAAGGAGAAAGATGAGTAATTACCCGTTATATGATGTGCCGTATTTGGTGCGGGAACCGAATGACACATTTATGTCTTTGTTACGGCACAAGGTTGAGTTTTTTAATCAGGCGGTGGTGGATGACTATTTTGTGGCAAGGGACAAGGGTGTTCCGGCGCATGAGGCGCGGAGACAGGTGGCGGAGAAACATGGAATAACCACAAAACGGTTTCATTACATTGCTGTTTGGTTCTATCGGGAAGCAAAAAAACGAAGAAAATATGATTTTTTAGAAAAATTTTTCACTCCTGATGGAACACTAAAGTAGGTTTTAATGTTATCTTTGCACCAGATTTTAAAAAACGTGAAATTATGAGCAAGAGACAAATCATCAAAATCATCGTCAGTGTGCTGATAGCAGCGCTGACGGCATTGGGAGCAGCTTTGGGGCTTAACTCCTGCAACGTTGTTCGGACGGTGACGAACAAGTCCGAGTTTTACCAGAGAGGCGACACCAGTGTCATGATTCAGACCAAGACAACCGAGAGTTACGACGCGAAGAAAAACCTTGTGTACTGATGGCAAAGGTGGAATTTGCTCCGGGGATTGAGTCGGTGACCGGCATACTGACGGGAACAGACCCGTACTATCTGCGCCGTTACCCGAAGAGTGGCGGCGGAGTGATGCATATCGCGCAGGCACGCCCCAACCGTTCGGGGCATGTTCCATCTGCCGCTGAAAGGACCGCACGCATCGTGTTTGGCGAGAAGTACGGGCGGCAAAAACATGAGGAGTATGTCAACAAAATACTCCACAACCAACTGAGTATTGATTTTGGAGATTAGTCCAAAATGCTCCCAAAAAGGAAAAATCGCGCAAAAGTGCGCGATGCATAGACGCTAAAAATCCGGCATACAATGCCGGGAAAATAGACGAAGAGAAAATCGGCGGAATACCGCCGAGAACAGAACACATATTATTAACCAGATGATCGCCCATATATGGTCGATACATGAGCGGAATGGCATTCCGCGAAATGGAAGAAGAGGCCAAGCGGGGCGGTCACAAAACAAAAACAAATCTTAACTATGAGTAAAGTACAATTGACCGGGGCGTTTGCGCGATTCCGCGGAAAACTCAACAAGAGTGAGTCGCTGGTGTTCAAGGGCTGTCCGTGCGGCAAGGAACAGATGGCGATGGACCTGTTGAACCCGAGTAAGGCAAACGCCCCGAAGAACGTGGCATGTCAGAACGCGTTGAAGACAGCGGCACAGGCGGCTAAGGCGGCGTTAGCAGACGTTTCACAACGCACAGAGATTGAGACGACATTCAATGCGCAGAACAAGATTCGGAGTCTGTTTGCGTTTGCGGTGAAACAGAAGTATGTGAAACCCTCTTTTTAAGGCTGTTGGCTATTAGCTATTGGCTATTGGCCATTAACCCTTTAACAATTTAACCATTTAACAATTTAACCCTTTAACTATTGAAAATTTATGGCAAAAGTGACATGGAGCACCGGTATTGATCATGTATCCGGTGCATTGAGCAAACCGAGTAAGAAAGGTCAGCACTCGTGCAAGAAAATGCTGTTGGCAACCCACCGCACGGCGGCTACGACCAGTAGCGATTGTAACCGCGTTTATATGCGAGACAAAGTGGTACGTACTACTCCGGTACTGGCAGAGGAAATGGCACGCCGCGTGCGTTTCGCCACCGTAGGCGCAGCTGTGGCGGCTCGTAAGAAAGACCTGAGCAAGGTGACCACCGACACGGAGAACTTCCTTGCCCAGCGTAACGAGCCCAACGGCAAAAAGACCATGAAGTCGTACCTCTGGAGCCTCGAACTGGCTGCGTACGACGCTAGGCCGTAAAAAAAACGCCCCGCACAGGGCGTTTTTTTACTTTGGCTGTTGCAGGTCTGACCTGGCTGTTAGCTGTTGGCTGTTAGCCCCCCCAAGCCAAAAGCTAAAAGCTAACGGCTAAAGTAAGAAAAAAGCGCACATTTTGCGCTTTTTTCTTATCTCATTTTCATTCGAACGATTAATTTTTCAAATTATTCTTGCATATATCAAAAAAAAGCAGTACTTTTGCACTCGAAAATATTACCCACTAAAATAATGAGAAAATATCTATTACTAATCTACTTATTCTTACTGGTAGCACCGATGGTTTGCTACTGTGATGAAATTAGAGGCAATGTAGTCAGCGATCATGGTGAAGTGATGCCTTTTGTAACCATTTCACTTTTGGACACCGACTCCACATTACTCGACGGCACTATCACGGACGAGGAGGGAAAATATGTTCTTCAAGTTCCTGACAAATCCTATATATTACAAGCATCCTATGTCGGTTACCGCTCCGCGTACGGAGGTCCCGACTTCGTTCTCGGCGAGGAGACAGAACAACTTCAAGAATTGGAAGTCAAAGGCAAACGTCCGCTTGTAGAGCGTCAAATGGACAAACTGGTATTGAATGTGTCCGATAGTCCCTTTGCGCTTGGTTCCAACACCAAAGACCTGCTAAAGAAAGCCCCCGGCGTGAACATAGACAAAGACGGAAATGTGACGGTAAATGGGAAAGGCGTCAAAGTCTATATTGACGACCGCCCGTCCAATCTCTCTGGCGAACAGTTAAAAGCGATGCTTGAAAGTACTGACGGAAGCACAATAGAAAAAATAGAAATCATTACTCACCCGTCAGCGAAATATGATGCGGCAGGACAAGGCGGTATCATCAACATCAAGACAAAGCGCAACATGATGAAAGGTCTGAACGGTTCTGTCGGAGGTTTCTATTCGGGTATGTACGACAGCCAACACCAGCACTACAAACAGAGCGATTTCTTGAATGCAAACCTCAACTACCGCACAGAAAAAACGTACACGTACCTGCAATTGGGACAAATCTATTTTAACGGGATGTCCTCTGATGAATCCTACTCGGAATATCCGGTTGTGTCCGGAACAGACACGACTATATACAAACGCCATTCATCCTCAATAGAGAAATCAGAATACCAAATGTATCGGTTCCGTTTAGGAAACGATTGGTACATTGACAAAAAGAACACAATCGGATTTATTATAAGCGTGCCGATAATGATTGGGAAAACACACGCGCCTTCTGCGACCTCTGCGAGTACGTTCGTGCGCATGACACCGTTAGGCAGTGATACATTAGAGTATTCAAGAGACGGCTCTGTCTTTGATGCTTCCATGATCAGACATCAAGCCAATCTCAATTATACCCATGTTTTCAATGATAGTTTGGACCGTGAGTTGACCGTCAATGTGGATTATGGCCGCAACCGTTTTACTTCCCTCCAGACCCAAGACAGCCGGTTGTATATCTCTCCTCTTCCTGACAGTATTCATCGGGTGCAGATTGATGCACGCCAAAAGATAAATATCTATTCAGCCAAAATGGATTTCCAGACTCGTTTCTGGGGCACCGGGATGTTGGAAACAGGATTGAAATGGGCGCTTTCCTCTACTGACAACCGGATGAAAACGGATTCAACAGTCAACACGACTCCACTTCCCACTGAAAGCAGTGATTTCGACTACAGAGAACATATTGCCGCCATATATATAACAGCCGGCAAGCAATTTGGAAAGCATTGGAGTGCCAAACTCGGTTTACGAGGAGAATACACCTATTCTACAGGCAACTGGATATCCGCCGATTCCGTTACGCACAACTCTTATTTCAATCTCTTTCCGACCGCCTTTGTCGGCTATAATCCGTCAGACAAATGGGGTCTGTCTTTGAGTTATACCCGTCGTATAGAGCGCCCTGACTACTGGTATCTAAATCCCTTTGTTCGCTACTATAGTGCACATTCGTACTCGGAAGGTAACCCGTATCTGAAGCCGCAGTTTACGCATGCAGTGATGTTTCAGACCAATTATTCACAATACGTTTCGCTGTCGTTTCATTATGATCATACGACGGGTTTGTTCTCACGCGGAACGGAAATCATGCCAAACGGCGACCAGCATATTTTCTATTCCAATATGGGACGACAAATGGCGATGGGTATTCAGTTTGGTTTAACGGAAGTACCGATTGTACCCAAATATGCCGTCAAAGAAGATGGGAGTAGAGAAATCGAAGGTGCCTGGCTTGCGTTAACCCTCAACGGTTCCTATTACTACACCATACGCGAGACGGATGACAACTCATACAGATACACGCATCATAACGGTTATGTATATGGAGAACTAACCAGTTACCTGCCCAAAGAATGGACGCTTTCCGCCGACGCTTACTGGTCGTCCCCATCCATTTACCAAGACATCAAAAATTCAGGATGGTATAGTGTCTCGTTTGCTGTCAAAAAGCGTTTCAAAGAGCAGGGATTGACTATTGGTCTGCAAGCCAACGATATTGTTTTCTCACCTGTATGGGAATCGCGTTCCATTAATCTGCCGACAGGAAACTCCGCTTGGTCGCGTTCCTATGAAAACTCGCGCAACATTTCGGTTTCCCTTCAGTGGCAGTTTGGCACACAACAATATACCAAGCAGCGAAATGTGGGCAATCTGGACGAATCCTCGCGTATCGGCAGCGGAGGAGATGGCGGGAAGGGCAGATAAATCCGCATATATCTTTCTGTTTTAATGATATTATAATTAACAATTTATTTTCAACACAATGAAATCAAAAATTTTTACATTATTCTTTTTCCTTTTGATTGGCGCAGGGACAATGACAGCCAGAACCATTTTCAGCATCCTGATTGGCAATTTGTACTACAATCTTGACAAAGAGAACAAAACGGCAGAGGTTACATACAAAGATATGAATAGCGGTTATGATTTAACCACAGCCGATTCTATGTTATAATAAAGGAAGGTGAGCAAAGTATAATGTACGACATGACGGGTACAAGAGTTGGAAGTCTAAACTAATGTACAATATACTCGAAAAAACGCTCTTCGGGGTGTTTTTTTGTCAAATCTTTGTATATTCCAAATATTTTTTGTACCTTTGCACCCGAAAACTAAAACAACTATGAAAGCGAATAACTTATACAATATCATCGGAGATATACACGGGCGGACGTGTTGGAAGAACCTCGTTCGCGAAGACAGTATCAATATCTTCGTGGGAGACTATTTCGATCCATACGAATATGTGACGCAGGTGGAGAGGATGGCTAATTTCCAGGAAATCATCAATTTCAAGCAGCAACATCCTGAAACGGTATTGCTATATGGCAATCATGATCTCCATTATTTGATAGCCGATGAGCACTACAGCCGCTATGAACCACGGTATGCCAATGAATATTGGCGTGCATTCATACAGACAAAAACACTATTTCATGGCATAGCTTTCCCGATTGAGGATAAAGCACTTGTAACCCATGCAGGTGTCACCAAAGAATGGTACGATAAATATTTCGGAGCCTATCAATCGGAATCATTAACTGAAGTGGCTGAAAAGATTAACCGATTGTGGGAAGAAGATAAGAAGGCTTTTACGTTTGATGCCAATGCTACCGAATGGTTTGACTGTTACGGCACTTCGCCCACTCATTCGCCCCTTTGGATACGTCCGGAGACACTCGTGAAGCATAACTTGTTCGCAGATACCGACATCCAACAAATCGTCGGTCATACCCTAACAGGAGCCGGAGTAACCAAAGATCATAATGTCATTTGCGTTGATTGCCTCGGCACAAAAGAAAGGTCTTATATATTAGAAATCTAAAAATAATATGGAAACAATATTACAAGACAGAATAAGAGGATCGCTCATCGGAGGCGCCATAGGAGATGCTTTGGGTTATCCGATAGAGTTTATCTCCTCTTATAAAGCCATCCAAGCACGGTATGGCGAGAACGGTATTACGCGTTTGGATACGCATCAGCATTGGTTACCGGAAGGAGAACAGGCAGGAAAAGCCGTTTTTTCCGATGATACCCAGATGACCCTCTATACGGCTAATGGACTGCTGAATGCGAAAAAGCAGAAGATCGCCTATAAGTATGGCATCGCTCAAGCATATGTAGAGTGGTATTTGATACAAGTCGGTAAGAAGTCCGGCAAGTACAAAAGTTGTTGGCTTAGTGCTGTTCCGGCATTAAACAAAAGACGCGCACCCGGTAATACCTGCATCACTGCGCTCGAAGCCATCTTCAGAGGTAAAGAACCTTACAACAACAGCAAGGGGTGTGGCGGTGTCATGCGTATAGCTCCTATTCCTCTTTATGGCGCTGTGGATAATCGGATGAGCATCTTGGAGGCGGACCGGTTAGCTGCCGATGCAGCAGAAATAACCCACCTCAATCCATTGGGTTTCATTCCAGCCGCACTGATGGCGCATATCATCTATCGCTTGGCATTAGATGAACATCCGTCCCAAGATGCCATGACCCGCTATGTAGAAGAGGGCATCGAGGCACTGTCAGAACTATTCCCGCAATATCCGAATGAGGTTAACCAGATGGCTCTACTCGCCAATTCAGCAATACAACTTGCCTCTAACGAGAAATCGGATCTACAGAATATAGAGTTTCTGGGCGGAGGTTGGGTTGGAGAAGAGGCTTTGGCAATCGCATTGTATTGTGCGACTCGCTATTTTGACAATTTCGAACAAGCTCTAATCGCGTCCGTTAATCATCCCGGTGATAGCGATAGTACCGGGGCAGTGACCGGCAATATCCTCGGCGCAGCAGTGGGGTATAACGCTATCCCTCAGCATTTCAAAGATGATCTGGAGCAGACCGATGTCATTCTTCATATGGCGGATGATTTGTATCTGGGAGATATAAAGAAGATATAGTGTACTATAACTATACCATTTTAATTATGTACAACAGACCATTTACACCGGAGTTTATCACGGAGTTGAAGCCGAATGAAGTATTTGTCTTCGGCAGTAATCTGGCAGGCATGCATGGAGGTGGCGCAGCGCGTGTTGCGATGGACCGTTTTGGCGCAAAATGGGGTCAGGGAGTCGGACTGCAAGGTCAGAGTTATGCTATCCCTACCATGCAAGGCGGCGTAGAAACGATTAAACCCTATGTGGATGAGTTTATCGCTTTTGCCCAAGGGCATCCAGAATACACATTTCTCGTTACTCCTATCGGTTGCGGTATAGCTGGTTTTACTGCAGAAGAGATTGCACCGTTGTTCTCGCAAGCAAAGGACATTGAGAACATCCTTCTGCCGGAATCTTTTGTGCGTATTATTAACGATAACTTTTAGCAGAAAATGGATTTTGCACGTTTAGAAAAGACCCAAATTCCGGATCTTGCACCTGTCTATGGCGGGGCAAGGGGACGTACGATGTCGTCACGTCATCAGGCGTATGCATGGGATGTTATGCGGGAGGCAGGAATAAAAATCATTATTGACCTGCGGGAGAAGGACACGACAGCCCGTCTGATAGATTTATGCCGGCTGCATGAGATGCGTTATTTCCATTATCCGGTACATACATGCCCCGAAACGATAAAGGAGATGGTGGAGCATTTCTCTGAGTTCTGTCAGCAGATTGATGCCGGTGATTTCTACATCGCCTGTGCGATGGGTTTGCACCGAACGGATATAGCCCTTTGTGCCTATTGGATGTTCTATGCCGCGGACAAAGGTATCCAGCCGCCTCAGATACGCGGTTACCGCGAAGAAGACGGTCATAACACCGACAAAATCAACCGCGTGATGAATGCGCTGTACGCGGCATTTACCGAACGCAACGGTGTCGAACCTATGTCACGGCAAACATTCAAAGAGCGGAAAATGATAATCAAGCAGCAAAGTTAAAAGACTCTTTCAATTTTATTTCCTTACCCATGTCTGGTTGCGGCCTAAAAAACCATGTCTGTCTATAGAGCCGCGAAGAACTAATTTACCGTCTTTCGGGTAAATCTTTCCGTAATAGAACTTACCGGACTCCGGATCCAGCACTTTACCTCCGACAAGTTGGTTGTCCTCTGCATCATACCGCATACCACGGATGATAACTAATCCTTCTAACGGTTGGTTATGGTCTGCACCGGGACACTTGTCACACCTCAAATCCGGAGGACCGACAAGCATTTTGGATACTTTTCCGTAGAACAAACCGTCCGAACCTTTGTATATAGTAATAATGGAGAAGTTCTCTCCCGTCCGGTCATCTACGGTCTTCCAGTCGCCGAGGATAAGCGCCTGTTGAGAGGCAATGTTGTTCTTTTTAGGACTGTCTGCCAAGCACATTATAGAGCTTGACAATGCTAATACAAGTAAAATACCAATTCGTTTCATTGTATAGTGTTATTTATTTGTTTTCGTAATTGACGCTGCAAAGGTACAACAAATTTTTGACATATGCAAAAAAATGAATGCACAGGGTTAGCGGACAAGAAGTTTGTATATTCTGGGAGCACCGGAAGGAAGTATTCGGACATGCACCATGTATAGTCCTTCCGTAAGAGGTGCATTAAATTCTTTTCCTCCGGCAGGAACATCCATTAGCATCATCCTGTGTCCTACAGCATCGCTGAGTATAAGTTCTGCATCCTCATTAGTGTAGCAACGAATCCTCTGTGCCGGCGCCGCAACGGTCGGATACAAGGTTATATCCGTATGCGGTACCGCTATCAGCGGACAGGTCATAAGTCTCGTACCATCCTGCTCTGTGAGCATGGCGCTGTACTCACCGCCCATAATCAGAGGCCGATAGATATAGGAATGCGTCTCTCCGAGTAACAGTATGCCGTTTTCGTACCACTGGAATGCCACAAAATCATATCCGCCATTGTAATCGTGCGTCAGGACGAGTACTGCATCATTCCATCCCTGCTCCAAGACCGAAGACGGATAGAGGAGTGTCAGATTGAGGTCAGAGGATGCTACTACTTGTCCGCGGAAGAGCAGTTCAACGGTTGCCGTATAATGCCCGGCTTTTCCGTGGTATGGCAGTTGGACGATACCGTCCGGATTCATTGCTACGGTTGTATCCCGCCATCCTTGTGCGTGTGCACGTTCTCCGGTAAAATTAATACGAACCTCATGTGCGACGCCGGTGAAGTCCACCTTGAACTCCAGCATATCGTCATCCGCGCATTGTTCATCCGCTTCAATCGCCAATATGTCCACTTGGTTGGTAGCCAAATGCAGGACAACAGTGCTGTCACAGCCGTGTACAGTAGTACCGGTTATGGTATAATCACCCGATTCCTCAAACATACGGTCACCGAGGGTATAGGACTGTCCCAGTGGAACGGTGTCCGTTATCTCGCGGTAGAAATCCGACCATACGGACAGATGCAGCGTCACAATGGTATCGGTATTGTCACCTTGACGCGTGACGGTTTTTTCCGTCGGCTGCGTGAGCGCTTCGCCGTAGAACAGATAGGTCTCACCTTCACATATGTCCGCATCTATGTCGCGGTACTCTGTTTTATGGTCATTGACCGTCAGTTGTAGCGTTACGACGGAATCGCAACCGTGTACAGTATGAAGCGTTTTGGTGACAGTTGTTGTCTCGGTATAGGTCTCTCCCTGCCACTCATAACTCTCTCCGGTGTATATCGTCTGCTCATCGGTCACCTGGTCATACTTCGGATAGAGTTTCAAATGTAGGGTCACAATACTGTCACAACCGGTGGCTGTGGTCAGATGTGCCACATAATCCTTCGCTTCATCGCAATGAAGGTCGTTCCACAGGATATAACTGCCTTTACAGATAGTGGAGTCCACTTCTACATTCGGATACGAAGGATTAACCGTCAAATCAAGGTGGATGATGGTGTCCGTCTCTGCGCCCTCAATGCGGTGAGTATAAGAGTTAGTGGTCTCTTTGGCTACAATGGTGTGTTCGTACCATATAAACGTCTCTCCGGCGCAACATGTATCCGTTTCCGTACTATCCTTGAAAGGCTTGTCGCTTACCGTCAGATGCAGATATGCCGTACTGTCACAACCTCTGTTCGGTCGCATCGTAGGTCTTGCCGTTCCATGTAAAGCTTGTTCCTTTGAAGATGGTTTGTGACTCGGAACTGGTTGCCGGTTTTGTCGGAATAGTTATCTTACGCGTCACGGTACTATCACAACCGTGTACGGTCTTGAGATGCTGTGTGTAGGTGCCGCTCGTCGTATAGGTCTCATCGTTCCATTTGAACTCCTTGCCGTAACAAGCAAAACCTTCCTCGTCGGTGGTCTCGATTGGTTCATAGACCGTCAGGTTCAAGGTAGCATATACTGAATCGCACCCGGCTTTGTTTTTCAGTGTCAGTTTATGTACGCCCGCCTCCGAATATGGCTGGTCATGCCAGATATACGGTGTTCCTTTGCAAGTACCGCCATCCTTTGATTCTTCTTTAGGGTCGGCGTAATGTTTCAAATGCAGCGTCACGATACTGTCACAACCGGCGGCTGTAGTCAGATGTGCCACATAATCCTTCGCCTCATCGCAATGAAGGTCGTTCCACAGGATATAACTGCCCTTGCAGATAGTGGAGTCCACTTCTACATTCGGATACGAAGGATTGACCGTCAGACTGAGGTGTATGATTGTATCTGTCTCTTCTCCCTCTATGCGATGAGTATAAGAGTTAGTGGTCTCTTTGGCGACAATAGTGTGCTCATACCAAATAAACGTCTCTCCGGCGCAACGTGTATCCGTTTCCGTACTGTCTTTGATAGGTTTGTCACTTACTGTTAGGTGCAGATATGCCGTACTGTCACAACCTACTTACTGTTAGGTGCAGATATGCCGTACTGTCACAACCTCTGTCGGTGGTTGTATGGAACTCATAGTCGTCGGTCGCATCGTAGGTCTTGCCGTTCCACTCATAACTGTCTCCGGTGAACAAAAACTTGTCCTCATGGCTCACCGCTTCCGGCAGGATGGTTACCTTACGCGTCACGGTACTATCACAACCGTGAACGGTTTTGAGATGTTGTGTGTAGGTGCCGCTTTCTGTATAGGTTTGATCATTCCATTTGAACTCCTTGCCATAACAAGCAAAACCATCCTCGTCGGTGGTCTCTACCGGTTCATAGACCGTCAGGTTCAAAGTCGCATATACCGAATCGCACCCGGCTTTGTTTTTCAGTGTCAGTTTATGTACGCCCGGCTCCGAATATGGCTGGTCATGCCAGATATACGGTGTTCCTTTGCAAGTACCGCCATCCTTTGATTCTTCTTTAGGGTCGGCGTAATGTTTCAGATGTAGCGTCACGATACTGTCACAACCGGCGGCTGTGGTCAGATGTGCCACATAATCCTTCGCCTCATCGCAATGAAGGTCGTTCCACAGGATATAACTGCCCTTGCAGATAGTGGAGTCCACCGTCTTGTAGATAGTGTGCAGAATTTTCAGGTTCAAATGTACAAGACTGTCGCACAGGAACGTTTCCGTTTTCAGCATTTCCGTATAGTATTTCTCTTCGTAGCGTTCAACTCCTTGCCATAAATATGGCAATTCAGATTCTTTTACCGTAACATTCTCTGCCGGCTTATCATAGGAAGGATGAACAATGAGATGCAGAGTCACTACACTATCCGCCTTCCCCGGACGCAGATAAGTGTGCCGGTAATCTTTTTGAACGCTTAATTTCTCATTGTTCCATTCGTAAAAACCGCCTTCGCAGATTTCTTTTTTGAATTCAGAATAGACAGTAGTAATGACAGAGAGGTTGATTTGCACGACGCTGTCGCAACCGTTTTTGGCAATATAATCTTTGGTATAAACGCCTTCTTCCGTATATTCATCACCGTCCCATTTGAAGGTCTCTCCCAAAACAATCGATTCGTCTTTGGTGGTATAGTAGGTATCGTTTACGGTAAGGTTGAGCGTCACCACACTGTCGCAACCGTGAATAGTAGTGAGTGTTTGCGCATGCGGACCTTCCGTATCATATTTTTCGCCGTTCCATTTGTAATAGTCTCCTTCGCAAATAGAAGCGGAAAAGGATGTTGACGCCGGTTTGGCTTCAAGCAAATGGAGAGTCACTACGCTGTCACAGTGTGCTGTTGTTTCGAAAGTCTGTGTATAATCGCCCGGAGAGGTATAGGTGCTACTGTTCCAAACATACTCTCCATCTTTGCAGATATAATCCGTCCATTCGGTTTCAAGTTTGCATTTTCCTCCTATACCGATATTCAGCGTAATGATACTGTCACAGCCGGCTGCATTTTTGATAACTACAGTATACGTACCTGTCTGTGTGTAAGTCGTCCCAAGATAAGTGTAGGAGGCTTCGGTCGTGCTGATGTTTATCTCATTATAACTGCGGTTATCTATGAGTGTCAGTTTGCGCAACTCCGATATACCCGATATCGAATACACCGTATCAAAATATATTCCACCGGCGGTGAGTGTTTTTCCGAAGAACTCATAAGAATCGTTCTGTTTGCACAACACTTCTTCCGTCTCAATAACCGGATAGGGTTTGACAAACAAATGCAACGTCTCGCTGTAAGTACCGTGACAGCCGAGAGGTTCCTCATAAGTGTAGTCTCCTGTAGCATTGAGTATCTGTCCGTGAAAATCATACGATTGCCCGTTTTCAATAGTAACCTCAAACTCCTTGTGCTCTTCCGCCGTAGGCACTATGGCAAGGTACAGTTTGTAAGTAAGACATGCCTCGTTATCCCTGTATTCGAGCACGTAATCCACATACTCCTTGTCTTTATATTTGTCCACAGGCGGAATAGGGAACTCATGTCCGTGAAAGGTGTAAGTCGGTTCATAGCAAATAGTGTCATACTGTTTCTGCGGCGGATCCACCTCCTTGAGTGTCAGTTTGAACACGCTATCACATCCGTCCACGGTAAGCAAGCTGTCGTAATACTCTCCTTCAATATATCGTTTTCCGTGCCACCGATAGGTCTGCCCTTTGGCGATGCTTTTTTCCTCTTCGAAGAAATATGAATCGTTCACCTGTAATTTGAGAACAGCTATACTGTCACATCCGTCTGCGGAAAGGAGTCCTGTGACGGTATATATGCCTGTTGTGGAATATTCGTTGTCGTTGAAGACATATTTCTCGCCTTTACAAATGGTGGCATAGACGGTATCCTTACGAGTGCTGACAAGGTGCAAGACGGTAGTGACAGTCTGTTCCTCAGAAGAATTGCTTACCTTCATCGTGACGGTATAATTGCCGGCTTTGGTGTACTGATGTGTCACGTTGGAACCGTTTCCCTTACCGGAACCGTCGCCGTAATCCCAAACAGCGGTCGAATAAGGGATATTAACCAAGGGCGTAAAGGTAAAAATATGATTGTAGCAGAAATCCTCCATTTCAATCTGCGTACCACTTCGTCCGTCCACTATTATCTGAGCGTCGAGCGCATTGGTGGCACTTCCCGCCGTATAAGCATAACTCTCTCCGTCGCCCATACCATAAACCCATGCCGTGAATCCGTCCACGTCGGTCTGGATAGTATGGGTACCGTGTTCCACTTTGATACGCGCAAACACAAGTTCCGGATTTCCCTCCAGAGGAGCAAAAGAAGCTCGTATGGGTGCGCCGTCCAGACGGATACTCTCTTTCCCATCCGTTGTTGTAACTATATTGACGTAGTGGTACTGGGAACGCGGAGTCTGGAACGTAGAAAACGTCATGAGCTGTATCATCTGTTCCGTCGGACTGATATACACGCTACTGGGGTCTCCCCATCGGTTGTTAGTCATTCCTCCTTCCAGATACAGATAACATGCCGCAGGTGAGGATGTCTCAATAAAGCAGGACTGCTCGGTAAGCAGATATTCGTAGGTCTCCAGCGCACCCAGGGTAGCCACAATGCTACCGTTCACACTGACTTCCGTATTACCGGAGAGGGCAGTTATCAGAACATGGTTGGTCTGTTGAATCATAGAAGCCGTGACCGGGAATTGTTTTCCCCATTGGCTGACCGG
The DNA here is from genome assembly GCA_900319995.1 of uncultured Bacteroidales bacterium. Taxonomy (GTDB): domain Bacteria; phylum Bacteroidota; class Bacteroidia; order Bacteroidales; family Paludibacteraceae; genus Colicola. The sequence goes on along the minus strand of ONQO01000008.1, from coordinate 31,841 downwards.
CATGGACTGCTCCACTATATGGTCACACCACTCGTTGTCGGAAGGGACGGTAGCGCACTGGTGTCCGGCGAAGACGGCAATGGGTCTTGAGGCGCGTATAACAGTACCGGACAAGTCGTTGTTCTCATCTGTGGACATCACCTGATACACTTCACCTTTCTTCAGAGACACGGAGAACGGACTGTTGCGCAGTCTTCCGGTGGTCGTACGGGCATGAGGGGTAATATCGACGGTGCAATTATCTGTAGCCACAATGATGAACTCTTTGGCGTAATGGATATCTTCGTAGAACAGATTACTCTCGTAAGTCTGTATGATATAATTGCCTGTAAGCGCGGGAAGAGGTAGCACATTCGTTGCATCATAGGAAGCGTCGGCATAATTGGAAGCATAGAGGGATATAGGTTTGGACGATACTACCCTCAGACCTGTTGGAGCGGCTTTCTCCACCAAGGTGGTGTATGCCTGAGCCACAGGAATAGTGACTTCGGAAATGCCATTGGCAGCCACATTAACCGAAGTGCTCCATGAGGTGTTCGGGTTGCTGACGGTCACGCTGGTGGTGTAGCGTGAAGAGACAATCAGCTTTAGTTGCAGCGCATTATCGGAAGCCTGCCATTTGAGGTTACTCATGAACGTAAGCCAGAACTCGGTTCCTTCGGTGGAGGAGCCGGCGGCGTACATCCGAGTTGTCATGAGACAACAGAGCAAGGATACTATGGTGAGCAGTTTCTTCAACAGGATATCATTTTTTAGTATCTTTTACCAACCGGACACTTCGTCCATAGGATTTATAGTTATAATTGAATGTTACACTGCCACTGGAGAACTGGAAAAACCGCGCGTAGTAGCTATTTGTATAACTCGTTGCCGTCCAATAATGTCCATAGACACCGACATTGGATAGTGTACGGGCTTCAAACTCCGTATATCCAGCAGCGGGAAGGAAGATTGCTCCTGCCTGTTCCATCCTATCCCATTGGGAAGGAGAATATTGGTTATTGGTGAAACTGGTGCCGGTTTTGAATGTTAATCCGGCAGGTAACACCCAGTCGTCCGGAAGGAAGATATATCCGCGCACACCGTTGACTGTAGCACTACCTCGTAGATTCTTCGCGTTGGTACGTTTGCTGTAGAGATAGTTCCATTCGTTATAAGACAAAGTTCGCCACAATCCCGCTTGGTCGCCTCCGTTGATAATTGGATTGAACACACCCCAATCGGCGTTCGCGTGCTCAGCGGTCAGCGTAATTGCTTTGTTGATGTCGTCACCGTAGTATTTTTTATAATTATAAGGCGGGAAACTGTTCTCCCATCCGCTATTTCCCCAGTTGAACAAGTCAATCCATCCGTCGTATTCTGCCGACATTTTGGCGTTGCTGCTCTTTTCACCGTCCTGATAGACGTTACCGTAATAGGCACTGCTACTTCCTACATAGTCCCATTGATGTTCAGCCAAACGCCATGTGTTGGTGGAAGCGCGGTATTGCAGGTTTCCCTGCGAGAAACGTACTTTGGCGGTCTCGCTCACAGAGAACAAACCCGGCAATACTCCTTCCTCGTCCGCAGAAACGGGAGGCACACATTCCATTTGAGGCAAGTCGGATTCGACCGTTTCGGGATAAGCGAGATACAGTGGGTGCGTGCCATCATATTCGCCCGGCACCTCAGTAGCGGCGTGGTCCAGGTATAGTGTTTCTATATCCGGGCATCCTCCAACACAATCGAATACAGCGACAAGTGTGATGTTATGGTCGGCGCGGACAGTGATAGACGGATTGGTATAACCGTCCACCGGAGTACCGTTGACATCAACTCCCGGTTGTGTGGACAGGTCTTTCCAGTACTTGAATACAAACCCGCTGTTGGCGGTCGCTTGGAGCGTCGTCTGCGCTCCGCAAGCAATATTGCCGCCGCCCGTCACCGTGCCTCGTGCTTCCACGTTCGGCTTGCCCGATACGACAAACTCGTCGGGATAGGCTTCTATCAGGAACGTGTCACAACGATAGGATTTTGGGGAAGTAATAAACACATATCGGAGGTCATACAATCCGTTCCGCTTGACGCTCAAAGATAAATTCTCAGTCTTGGAGGGATAATATGTGGTACCGCGGTTGTAATTAAACTGGAAGAAATACGGACTGTTGCATGTAGTGAGATAGCGCCTATATACCCATAGTTCCCTGACCGTTTTACCCTCAACCATATCATACACCGAAGTAAGGTCGTTCCGCTGTTCGTTGATATCGAATGGTTTGCCGTACAAGATAGCGGAATCTCCCCACACACTATATACATTTGCATTGAACTCGGCAATATAATCCGCATCCTTGGTGACGGTAAAGGTCAGTGTTTTGCTGGTGCTTTCCGTTGACCATTTGACCCATTTGGACACCGTACCGACGGTCGCCGCGGTGAGCGTGACCTGGGTTCCGCACTCATAGACAGCTCCAGTGGAAATATCACCGGAGATAGGATCCGGACTTGCCGTCACTTTTCCCCAATCGGTCTGATTGGGATTGGCGGTAATCGTATAGGTCGGGTTGTCTAAAGGTGTTACCAAATCGAGGAAATAAGACGGTTCCGTCTGTCCGTCAATATAGGTATAAACGATATTGTATATACCGGATTGAGGCACGGAAATAGATACACCTTTTGTCCGATTGGAAGCGGATTTGATACCTTTTGGCCATGTCAGTGTGAACCCGTGATCAAGCGCGACAGCGAAATAATACAAACCATGGCATCCAGTGCCGGTCTTGAAGAGTGTTTTGTTCTTCACCTCAATACGCCATGCGCCTGTTTCGCTGAGGGTCATTTGGTTTTTTGCGTCCGTTGGGTCCCATTCGTTACTACCGGTAGTAATCACATCGGCGTCACCGATCAGGGTATAGTCGGTAGGTTCGAAGTTCGCCACCAAGCTGACGTCTTTTTGCACATGGATGGTTCTTGAAACAGCCGTTGGTCCATCTTCCCATTTGAGGAAGCGATTACCGGGATAATTGGTGGCCGTGATGCGTACCGTAGTTCCGCATTCATAGACAGCTCCTGTGGAAAAGTCACCGGAAACAGGCTCTTTGGATGCGGTCACTTCGCCCCAAGCGGGGTTGTTCGGCACAGCAGTAATCGTATAGGTCGGATTATCAAGAGCCTCCACCAGAGTCGCTTGTACGGTCAGGGTCCCTGAAGACGAATTAAAAGTATAGGTGAGGTTGTATATACCTGTTTGAGAAATGTTTACCTTATATCCCCACGTGCGCACGTATGAATTCCCGGATCGCACATTCGGCCATGTTTTCGGTTTGATAGCGTGGTCTTTAGATACAGCACAATAATAGGGCAGACGGCAATAACCGTTGTCATCCGTTTTGTCAAGCCGGACGTTTTCTGCTGTATAGACCCACGTCACAGCATCCTCGTTTACTTGCATGTCATAGTCTGTATTCGTGGGATCCCATGTCGTTTCTCCGCCTACCAATTCTTTATCTCCGATGACGGTATAAATAACCGGCGCGAAATAAGCGGTATAAGTATTATCGGCGGTCAGCGTGATAGTACGTGTGGCTGACGTACTTTTGTTACCGTCTTTATCCAACCATTGTACAAATATATATCCTGGTAGCGGAGTGGCGGAAATGGTCATTTTTGATCCGCAATCCGCTGTACCTCCTCCGCTCACGGTACCCATGGATTCATCATCGGACAGTACATTGATAGTTATCTTGGGGTTGGGCAATTCTTCCAGTAAATCAAGAGAGTAGGTTGGTTTAGAAGAACCTTCTTTATAGGTAATGGTAATATTATAGACACCAGTCTGCGGCACCGTAAGCGAAATGCCATCCCCGCTGGTAGGGTAACGGTCGGTAGCATCATCATCTCGAACGACATAGAAAGTGTAGGACTCGGAACAAGCAGTACCTGTTTTGATGAGCGTCACGCCCTCCATGACAAGCGTCCATCCGCCGTTCCCGTCAGAAACGAACGTACCTCCTCCTCCGCCTCCTCCACTGCCACTACCACCGCCGCCTCCTATTCCTGACAGTGAGCCTCCCAAAGTGAAAGAGTTGCTCAGCGGAACAAAATTAGCGATATAGGTCTCGTCCGTTTTGGATGTCACCGTACGTACCGCAGCGTTATTGCCGTCACTCCACCCCACAAAACGGTATCCTTCAGCGGCGGTAGCTGTCAATTCGGTCGAGGTGCCACATTCGATATCCGTCTCCGAACGTGCCGCTTGTGGCTGTCCTCCGGCAGACACCAAACCACCGTTGGATGGTGAGGCTTCAGCGGTGATATGGACGGTAGGATCGGGCAAGGCGGTTACCAGTGTAGCAACCACGGTTGGGTAACTTTTTGATTCCTTGTATGTGAACGTCAGGTCATAGACGCCTGACTGGTCAATCTTGAGCGGTCTTCCTAATGTCGGTTTGAAAGTAGTACCGGAGTACAAGACAGGTCGCGCTTTGTCCAGTAGGTGGTCTTCGACCACGGCAAAACGATAAACAGGTTGGCAACCGTTGGTCGTTTTGTACAGCGTTTTTCCTTCCACCGTTATGACCCATTCGCCATTCTCATTAAAGGTCATGTCGTTGGCGGTAGAGGTGGCATCCCAATCGGCGTTGTTGTTGGTTATTTGTGCATTTCCTACGAGTGTGAATCCTCCTTGCGCAAAGAGTGCTGTGTAGGTTGCATCTTCCGTTACGGTAATGGTGCGTGAAGCAGTTGTTACTCCGTCTTCCCATCCCACAAATCGGAACCCGTTGTTGGCTGTGGCGGTCAGTTTGACGCGTGTGCCACATTCGTATTTTCCACCTCCTGTCACTTTGCCCATTGTGGCTTCTTTTGCCACCGTGGTAATGGTGTAGAGGTCGTCTATTTCAGATAGTTTGGTGAGTGTGTAAGTGGGTTTGGCGGCGCCACCCCGGTAGGAGTACAAGATATCATATACACCGCTCTTGTCCACTTTGATTTCCACACCCCATGTCCGGTCCATAGTACCCTCTTCGAGTACCACAGGAACGGTAGTATTGAGGTCGTGGTTGAGAGCGACGGCGAAATAATAGGAGTGTGAGCATCCTGTTCCGGTCTTATAAAGGGTTACATTCTTGACGGCTAACTGCATGATATTGCCGGCTTCCCTCATGTCGTTGGCTGGAGCATTCGGATCCCACGCTACATTTCCGTTCACCACCTCCGCGTCGCCCACAATCGTATATTTATCGGTAAAGTGAGTTTGTGAATAAACTCCACAAACACAAAACAAACCTACCAATATGGCTTGAATACGTCTTTTCATTCATTAACTATTTACCGAATTTGCGGTTTAAGGCGCAAAAGTACAACAAAAAATGCACATATGCAAATTTTTTGCTATTTTTTGGATATTTTTATTAAAAAATATTCAATAGAGCTTATCTCTCCATTTTTTAGAAATAACCGGAGGATAGAATACGCGTAGCAGAGATGGTGTCAAAAAGAAACGAAATGACCTCTAAAAACGGTTTCATCCGGCTACAGGATGTCGGTTGTCGGATAGTGATATAAAATAGAACATTTGAGGTTTAAAGTAAACCTCGTTAAAAGGTCGTTAAAACCTCGTTAAAAGGTCGATGAGGTCTCGACCGGAATTATTGGATATTTTTTAGGGGGGGGGAGGGGATTTGGGAATTAGGTGGTCATGTGATTACATGATTGCGTGATTATCGGTAAAAGAAAAAATATGCAAAAATGCAAGCAAATGTGTCATGTAGCGTACAAAATACATAAATTTTTCACTTTTGCGCTTGAAAATTTGTATATATACAAAATTTTTCGTACCTTTGCCCGCTTTTTCGATAACAAGCATAAAAAGAAAATTTAAAATATATACAATTATGAGTAAAGTAACCGTAGTAGGCGCAGGCAACGTAGGAGCTACTTGCGCGAATGTGTTGGCCGTAAATGAGGTGGCTAACGAAGTATGTCTGATTGATATCAAAGAGGGTTTTGCCGAGGGTAAAGCGATGGATATCATGCAAACCGCTCAGTTGATGGGTTTCGACACCGTCGTAGAGGGTGTAACTAATGACTACAGTAAGACAGCAGGCAGTGACGTAGTGATTATCACGTCGGGTCTTCCCCGTAAACCGGGAATGACTCGTGAGGAGTTGATTGGCGTGAACGCAGGTATCGTGAAGAGCGTTTGCGACCAAGTGCTCAAATACAGCCCGAATGCTATTCTCGTTGTTGTTTCCAACCCGATGGATACGATGGCCTATTTGACGCTGCATGCTTTGAAGTTGCCTCGTAACCGCGTGATCGGTATGGGTGGCGCGCTCGATAGCGCACGTCTGAAATACTTCTTAAGCCAAGCGCTGAAGTGTAATGCCAACGATGTAGATGGCTTCGTTATCGGTGGTCACGGCGATACGACGATGATTCCATTGACGAGTTATACGACCTACAAGGGTATCAACGTGAGCGAGTTTTTGAGTGCAGAGGAGTTGGAGAACGTGGTTAAGAGCACGATGGTAGGTGGAGCAACTCTGACCGGTCTGTTAGGAACGAGTGCATGGATGGCTCCGGGCGCTGCAGCAGCTTCTGTAGCTGAGGCTATTATCAAGGACCAGAAGAAGATGATTCCTTGCTCCGCAGCTCTTGAGGGAGAGTATGGAATGAAAGATATCACCATCGGTGTACCCTGTATCATCGGTAAGAACGGAATAGAGAAGATCTTGGAGTTGAACATCAGTGAAGAGGAGCGCGCCAAACTGCACGAGAGCGAGGCTGCCGTTCGTAAGACAACGGCGATTTTAAAGGAGCTCAATGTCCTTTAAAATCATTTAGGATTTATAATTTCAAATTTCAAATTTGATGGATCTATTTGAAAAATGCGATCATTTTGAGACACTCAAGTATGTTCGCCAATTAGGAATCTATCCGTATTTCCACGAGTTGGAAAGCCGTCAGGCCCCTGTGGTGCAGATGGAGAACCACCGTGTGATCATGCTGGGCTCGAATAACTATCTGGGTTTCACAGAGAACGAGGAGGTTATCAAGGCCGGTCATAAGGCGTTAGATAAATACGGATCAGGTGTAAGCGGCAGCCGTTTTCTGAATGGCACACTGGACTTGCATCTACAGCTTGAGAAAGAGATATCTGAGTTCACGGGTTACGAGGAGTGTATGACCTGCTCGACAGGTTTCCAGACCAACCTCGCTATCATCTCCGCCATTTGCGGCAAGGACGATTATATTCTTAATGACCGTGAGAACCACGCTTCTATTTATGACGCATGTCGGTTGAGTTATGCGAAGGTACTTCGTTACCGTCACTCGGACATGGAGGATTTGGAGCGTCAGTTGAAATCCATTCCGGAGAACGCAGGCAAACTGATTATCACCGATGGTGTATTCTCCATGCGTGGCGATATTTGCAAATTACCGGAGATATGTGCGTTAGCGGAGAAATACGGAGCGCGGGTAATGGTTGACGACGCTCACGGCTTCGGCGTGTTAGGTCCCGGTGGTCGTGGCACGGCTGCGCATTTCGGATTGACTGACAAAGTGGATATCACGATGCTGACTTTTTCCAAGTCTTTGGCTTCGATAGGCGGATGTATGCTGACGAGTCATCGCGTAGCTGATTGGTTACGTCATGTGAGCCGTCCGTTCATTTTTTCCGCGTCTATCACGCCTTGCTCCGCCGCTACGGCGTTGGAGGCGCTCCATCAGCTCATTCTTGACCCGCAACGTCCTGACCGTTTGATGAAAATAGCTAAATATTTCCAGAAACAGTTATTGTCGGCAGGTGTTAAAATCATTGAGGCTCCAACGCCCATTGTGCCTATCTTCACTTATAAGACACTTGATACGCTCTTCTATGGTAAGAAAATGTTCGACGAGGGCGTTTATGTGAATCCGGTAATAGCTCCGGCATGTGTTGAGGGTGAATGTCTGCTACGTACCACGCTAATGGCCACCCATACGGAGCCGATTATTGATGAAGCTGTGGAAATCATAGCCCGCGTACTGCGCGAAGGAGCGCCGGAAATGTAAAATGAAAACAATAGTCATCACCGGAGGTAGTTCAGGTATAGGAAAAGCGACAGCCTCGCTCTTTGCGGAGCGGGGCTGGCGTGTTTTTGAGTTGAGTAGGCATGGAGCCGAAAGACAAGATGACCAAGCACCAAGTACCCAAGGGGAAGTGATACATGTCCTATGTGATGTTTGTTCGGAGGAGAGTTGCAAGCAGGCGATAGGGGAGGTGATGAAACAAACGGATCATGTTGATGTGGTGATTTCTAATGCCGGTTATGGTATCTCCGGGCCTATTGAGTTCACAAAGATTGCCGATGCTGAGCACCAAATGGATGTCAATTTTATGGGAGCTGTTCGGTTTACGCAAGCCGTTTTGCCACAGTTACGTCAACAGCGCCACGGTCGCATCATTTATACCTCATCGGTCGCAGCCCAACTGCCCGTGCCTTACCAAGCTTTCTACTCCGCAAGCAAAGCAGCGATTAATGCGATGGCATTAGCGTTAGCAAACGAGGTAAAAGACTTCAATATCTCTGTGTCGATTATGATGCCCGGCGATGTCAGCACAGGTTTTACGGATGCCCGTAACAAGTCCACTGAAGGTGAAGATGTCTATCCCTCTGCAAATAAAGCGATAGCGAATATGGAGCGTGATGAGCGCGCAGGAATGGCTCCCCGTCAGATGGCAGAGTTGTTCTACCACATAGCTACCTGTATCTCTCCCAGACCGCAGTATGTAGGCGGATTTGGTTATCGCGTGATCTGTTTGCTCGATCGTATCTTGCCCAAACGTCTGGTAAACTGGATCGAACATCAACTCTACTCATAATCGTATATTTATTCATTAATCATGCACATTCGCATCATATCTCCTTCAGGAGTAATAGACCCTGCTTACATAGACGAATCCGTCGTACGTTTGCGCTCATGGGGTTTCGCAGTGAGCGAAGGTGAGCATGCTCGTGATGTATTCGGTCGTTTTGCCGGAACAGACGAAGCGCGTCTGGCAGATATCAAGGACGCGCTCTTAGACCCGACGGTGGATGCTGTTCTTTGTTCGAGAGGGGGCTATGGTTTGCAGCGCATCATAGACCAAATACCACCAGTAACCAAACCGATAATCGGTTTCAGCGACATCACGGAATTACATCAGTTGGCCGCTATCAATAATGAGCCTTCTGTTCATGGGATAATGTGCAAGCATATAGCAAGTCTTCCTGAAGAAAGCGAACCTATAGTTGCGCTACGAAAGATATTGGCAGGTGAAGCAATAGAATACACATGGGAAGCGCATCCATTAAACCGGAATGGTGAAGCCGAAGGAGTCCTCATCGGAGGAAACCTTTCCGTACTATACGGTCTGCAAGGAACGCGATACGACTTGCGGTCAATTTTAGATTCCAGATCTCCGATTCCGGATAATCAGAGACCTATTCTTTTGATAGAAGATATCGCAGAGCGGCATTATCATATTGACCGCATGCTACGTAATCTGCGCATGAGCGGTGTATTGGCAAACATAGGCGGGCTCATTGTCGGTCAGTTCAGCGATTGTGAGGATGATCCTTCGATGGGCTGTACCGTCTATGAGACAATAAAAGAGGTAGTCGCAGATTACGACTACCCCGTTCTTTTCAATGCTCCCATAGGACATGTGGAGCATAATGTGCCATTATGGTTCAATATGCATACGACCATCCACAGCGGCATGAATAGTGCCCTTCGTACGGATGGCGTGCTCATATAAATCCCTTATTTTCTGACCACTGTCCCAACAATCCACATGACGTGCAAACGCGGTTAGATGGTCAGCACCTTCAATGAGGTAACTATTGGTGGCGATAGTATATAGTGCATCCGGATTAACGGGCTTTCCTCCTACAGTGACACTTTGTACTTGTTTGTTTTTGATGACAACGCGCATGCCGGCTATCCCATGCGGAATCTGCACCGCCATCGTATCGCACAGGTCAATCAAATCGGCGCCTTTGAGCGTCAAAACCACAAGACTGTTATCAAAAGGCATCAGTTCAAAAACCATGCCTGTTGTGATTTCTCCGGCAAACCAACAGTCCCTTATTCCTCCGGCATTAGTGATAGCGGCGTCCACTTTTCCGGGAAAGAGGCGTTTGGCTTCTTCCCACAAAGCATCCGTTGCCCAATTGAGCATAGGACATTCCGGTCTGCCCACCCATAAATCTTCCGCCGCATAACCTATCACGGTGCTTGTCCGTTTGTCCACTACATCTTTGGTCGGAGACAGATATGCAATATAATCACTATCCTGAATGGCGTCCAGTGTAGAGTCCACAGGAATTGCTTCCGTTGTGATGCGGATAATGTTTTTGGGCTGTTTATGGCATGCCACAAAACATAATGCGCAGAGGATAAATATGATTCTGCTTCGTTCCATAAGGTCAGAGTCAATTTGCACAAAGTGCTTTGGCTGTTAGCGCTGCCAAGCGAGCATTGTTGAGCACTAATTGTATATTGGAAGCAAGGCTTTCTCCCCCTGTTAGGTCTTTCACTTTGGCTAACAGGAAAGGTGTGCACTGTTTGCCGTGTACTCCTGCTTCGTCCATCTCTTTGAGAGCTTGGTTGATTGCGGCATCAATTGTCTCTTTGGGCATGGAGTACTCTTCCGGGATAGGATTGGTCACCAACATGCCGCCTTTCAGACCACAGTCTATTTTAGCCATGAATGCCGCTGCCAGTTCTTCGGGTGTGTCGATGCGGTAATCGACTTTAAAACCGCTATGTCGTGTATAGAAAGCCGGCAGTTCGTCTGTGCCATAACCGATGACAGGAACTCCTTTGGTCTCTAAATACTCAAGTGTGAGGCCGAGGTCAAGGATAGATTTCGCGCCGGCACATACGACCATCACCGGTGTTTGTGCGAGTTCCTCAAGGTCGGCAGATATGTCGAAAGTCTGCTGGGCGCCGCGGTGTACACCTCCGATGCCGCCTGTTGCAAAGATTTTGATACCTGCCATAGCGGCGATAATCATGGTTGTTGTGACTGTTGTGGCGCCATCTTCCTTTCTTGCAATAAGTACCGGCAGGTCACGGCGCGAAGCTTTGATGACAGCCTGGCCTTTCTTGCCGAGGTACTCGATTTCCTCAGGCGTACAACCCGCTTTGAGACGTCCGCCGATAATAGCGATAGTAGCCGGAACGGCTCCGTTGTCGCGGATCGTTTGTTCAACGCGCAGGGCGGTTTCCACATTTTGCGGATAGGGCATGCCGTGACTGATGATGGTTGACTCCAGAGCCACTACCGGCTTGCCTGCCTTCAGCGCTTCCTGCACCTCCGGCGAAACAGATAAATATTTATTCATAATGGTATGTTTTGGCTTTTAACTGACGGCTACAACCTTTTAACGAGGTTTTAACCACCTTTTTACGAGGATTTTTTGTTTAAATTATAACAGTATATTGGCTATTTCAGGATTGACGGCTTTGGGGCTCATGAGTGTGGCACGCGCAGCCATTAGACCGTACTGCGCCGTTTGCGGGAAATCTATTCCTTTAGCGTGCGCATAGACTACTCCGGCGAGGAAAGCATCTCCTGCTCCGGTGGTATTGACTATCTCTCCGGGGAGGGCAGGGAAGAGCCATTCTTCGGCGGCGTTGCGGCAATAAACGCCATCGCTGCCCAGCGTGATATAGACATGAGCCACTCCGATGTTTAGCAATTGTTGTGCGGCATCGGCATACGATGAACAATTGGTCACAGCCAGCGCCTCCTTCAGATTCAGTTTGAGCGAATGTAAGTACGGTAGTTTGGCCTTATGCAGTGCATTGGTCACCCTGTGCGCTTTGGTGGTGCTAACACCGTCGATAAACAAAGGTACAGTCACGTTGTCCATCAGCCATCGGATAGCGTCCTCACCGATATTGGTATCAGCAACAATGAAGTCAGAGACATTGATTTCTCCGCTCCGTTTATCCAACCATTCCGGTGTAATGGCGCGTATGGCCTCGGTGTCAGCAACGGCGGCTATCATTTCTCCGCCATGATTGTTGATACAAAGATATATACCTGAGCGCAGATTCGAATCGCGTTCAGACAAATGAACGTCTATTCCCTGCTGTTTGCAATGGTCATGTAATAAACCTCCGAATAAATCACCACCGAAAACGGTAACCAACTGTGTCCGTGCACCGAGCAAGGCTAAATTATGCGCAATGTTACGCGCTACGCCTCCGTAACCGATTTCTATATGTCCGGGGTTAGAATCCGAAGCGATAAAAGCGTCATTGAGTGTCGCTGACAAATCTACATTTGCTCCGCCTATGACTGAAATAAGTGCATTCATGATACCTTTTGCCATTTGATGCTGCAAAGGTACAACAAAATTTTGACATACGCAAATTTGTACGCTGATTTTATGCAATTTTAAGACCTAAATGTATAAAAACAAAGAAGGTTGTCTCCCGACAACCCAATCTTTTTACTTAACCTTAAATCTAATACCATGAAAAACACGGTGCAAAAGTACTGCTTTTTAGCGATATGACCAAATATTTCTTAAAAAAAATGTAATAAATCGTAAAAATGTCATATTTACTTTGCAAAAGAGGCATTTAATGGGCCGTAAAAAGCAAAATGTAAGCAAAAAGTCAGGATTTCACTCTTTTAATAAATCCGGTCTTCTTTGCCGTGTATGCTCCAAAGATTGCTCGTACATCCACTCTTCTATCTTTGCCTGATGTCCGCTTAGCAGAATGTCCGGCACTTTCCATCCTTTGTACTCAGCAGGCCGCGTATATACACCGGCTTCGAGCAGTCCGTCCTGGAATGAGTCGTTCAGGGCGCTCTCTACATCTCCTAAAGCTCCGGGAAGTAAGCGCACGATGGCGTCTGTCATCAATGCTGCCGGCATTTCTCCACCAGTCAGTACAAAATCGCCGATGCTATACTCGCGCGTAATCAAATGATCGCGCACGCGTTGGTCAACGCCTTTGTAATGCCCGCATAAGATGATGATGTTCTCTTTGAGCGACAGTTCATTCGCTGCTTTCTGGTCAAAACGCTGACCATCAGGGGCGGTGAAGATGATCTCATCATAGTGCCGTTCTGATTTGAGATGAGAGATTAGACGGTCTATCGGTTCTATCTGCAACACCATTCCTGCGCTGAAACCGAAAGCATAATCGTCCACTTTACGGTGTTTGTCCAGTGTCCAATCGCGCAGGTTATGCACGTAGATTTCGCAAAGACCTTTATCCTTTGCGCGTTGAATAATTGAGTGGTTGAGCGGTGACTCAAGCAGTTCGGGACAACAAGTGATGATATCGATTCTCATAGTAGTATCTGTTCTTTATCAACCATGATGGTTGATTGTTGTTAGGGTACAGGGTCATATCCGCTTCCGCCCCATGGATGGCAGCGTAGAATGCGTTTGATTCCGAGCCATCCGCCTTTGAATATGCCGTATTTGAGAACCGCCTCTACCATGTATTGGCTGCATGTCGGCGTGTAGCGGCACGAAGGAGGTGTCAGCGGCGAGATGAATACCCGGTAAAAATAGACGGGCAGCAAAAACGCCTTACGCACTATAATCTTCCAGTTAGCCATCTTATCCTCTTTTATCTTTCCTTTTTTATTTTAGCCATCGCTTTTTTGACGGCTTTTTCTATAATAGAATAAGACTGTTCCTCCTTGTCCATATAATTGAAAGCGATGAGGAAATTCTGCTTTATGCTATCATTGTCCGGTTTCAGACTATCTTGGTTCAAGCGGAAAGCTTCGCGCATTAACCGGCGCAATCGATTGCGTTTTACAGCGCGTTTGAAGAGCGACTTGGGAGCCCATATCAGCACTTGTGTATCTCCTTCCGTCGGCATATATGTCACGCGTAATGGCCAAGATACGAAGCGTTTGCCCTCTTTGAACAAAGCAGCAATACGGATCTGACCGCAGAGTTTGTTATTTTTTGGAAAGCGGTTCAATGTTCAGCGCTCAGTTATCGTTTTTTTCTATATAATCAGCAATAGCCATCGGCAACGATGCGAATTCGCGCCCCTGTCCTGCCTCTATATCAATTCGGTATCCTGCCTCTTCAAGCGCCCGAATGGTTCCTTCTCCGAATGCGGCAATGAGGGTCTTTCCCTGTTTCCAATCAGGGAAATTTTCGCGTAACGATGTTACACCTGCCGGTGTAAACAAGGCAATCAGGTCATAATCGAATGGTTTTTCGGCAGGCCAAGGAGTAGTTACAGTTCGGTACATGATAGCTGGTTGCACTTCGATATGGTTCTCTGCAAACATATTTATCTGGTCCTGTGTATGTATATCAGAAAGAACCATCAGGTATTTCTCATTTGGGCGACGATGCATTGCCGGCAAGATGTCCTCAAATTTATGACCGCTTTCAGGGAAGAAAACTTTCCGTTTGCGGTAGTTTATGAACTTCTGCAAATATAATCCCACCTGCTCTGAATTGCAATAATAATGCATACTGTCCGGCACGTTCAGCCGCATTTCCTCGCACATACGGAAATAGTGTTCTGCTCCTAATTTGGAGTTCAGGATAACAGCCGTGAAATCCAGAGGGTTGATATGCTGTTGTCGGAACTCACGTGCAGAAAGTCCCTCGATATGGATAAACTGGTAAAAATCACACTGGACACCATACTGCTCCTCCAAACGGGAGTACGGGTTGTGAGCGGTCTCAGGACGCGGTTGGGAAAAAAGAATTTTCTGTATCATAGGATAGATAATGTTTGTTCAGATAAAATATACATCAGTACCAACGGAACGATTTCCATCGTGCAGCAATAGAATAGCAGATAGATAATCGCTTTTGGTGAAATGGCAAACTGCCGTACGGAGCGATATAACCATAGCAGGATGAAAAGGAAGGCTGCGCCGCTTATAATCCAACGGTTAATCGTCAAGTTGCCAAAACGTAGCAGTCCCAAAAGAATGGGATAGAGGATAATAGCAACGAGCGTCATAATGTTTCCATAGTGTTCATAAATGGCACCGAAACGGCGTGATAGACGGAAAGCGTAATCCAGGCACAGATTACCGGCCATTTTAATAATCACTATAGCAAACACAATACCGCTTGTTATCCAAAAGCCGGAGAATAAGAATTGTTCCGTATCCGCGCAACATAGACAAAGCGCCATCGTTATAGTGCCCAGTCGGAAAAGTGCCATCATTACTTGCCCCATGAATGTCACAGGTGACTCCTTATAGGTCCGGTCGCTCTTGGCTAATAACGAACTCTTGGCCTGTGTAATGATGCCAGGTTGGAACTGCTCGCTCATAATGGCGCAGAGAAGTAATCCTAACATCGTCCAACTGCACCATGCTGCACTTGACGGGGATAATATGTGTGCTATTCCGTTCATTTTTCCGGTTCCCACAAGTATAGTTTGTCTCCTCTTCGGATGAGACAATCTGTCTTGATGGCGAAGAATTGTCCTTTTTCTATACGTTTTGCCGATTCTCCTTTCTCGTCGTGAAGATCTTTCGCGATGCATTCATAGACACCTGTTGTCTCGCCGGTAATCAGTAGTTCCTGTCCTTCGGCAATGAAGTCAACCGCTTCAACGATGAATTCTGCTACGCTGAGATTCTTGAAGAAATTGGTACATTTGGCAGCATACACTTTTTTGCGTGTAGCCTTGTTGCCGTATGAATGGGTCCATTCACCGAGCCGCTGCCCCAGATAGTAACCATCCCAGAAACCGCGGTTGAAGACATGACTTAATCGTTCGTCCCAATCCTTAATTTTCGGCACAATAATTCTATCATCGCTGTACTCGCTGTTCTTCCAAGCTTCAACCGCTTCTTTGTAGCAGCGCACAACGGTATCAACGTATTCCGCGCCGCGGGCACGACCTTCTATCTTCAGTACACGAACTCCTGCATCCAGTAGTTTGTTCAAGAAATGAATCGTCTTCAAATCTTTCGGGGACATGATATATTGGTTGTCAATATCCAATTCCATATCCGACGATTTGTCTTTCACCGTGTAGCCTCTTCGACATACTTGTACGCATGCTCCGCGGTTGGCGGACAGACCGTAGTTATTGAGACTCAGATAGCATTTGCCGCTAACGGCCATGCACAACGCGCCGTGGCAGAACATCTCAATACGTATTTGTTTTCCATTTCTGCCGCAGATATTTTGTGTCTGGATGTCGTGCCATATAGACGCTACTTGATCCATATTCAACTCTCTGGCTAATACCACTACATCCGCAAACTGCGCATAGAACTTCAGCGCTTCCGTATTGGCTATATTCAGTTGGGTGGACAAATGCACTTCCTGACCGATGCTATTCGCGTACTGCATCACAGCAACGTCACTCGCAATTATTGCATCCACGCCTACAGTATGCGATTTATCCACAATCTCACGCATCAACGGCAGGTCTTCCGGATACATGACGGTATTGACCGTCAGGTATGTTTTCACTCCCGCTTCGCGGCATCGTGCAACAATAGCAGCCATATCGTCTGTCGTAAAATTGACAGAACTGCGGGCACGCATGTTGAGGTGCTCAATACCGAAATAGATGCTCGTCGCACCCGCATTAATTGCCGCTGCCAAACTCTCCCAACATCCTACCGGAGCCATTATTTCGATATCCGTATCTTTCACGAGAGTGGAGTTAGTGATTAGTTAGTGATTAGTTAGTTATTACTTGGTTATTCGGCTAATGGCGCTATAATGTCACTATAACGTCACTATAATTTGTTATAACTTCTGCAATCTGTACGGCGTTAAGCGCCGCACCTTTGCGTATCTGGTCGCTTACGCACCAGAAACTCAGTCCGCAATCATCCGTCAGGTCCTTGCGGACACGACCGATAAATACTTCGTCTTTGCCGCTGAGGAATAAAGGCATCGGGTAAATCTTGTTCTCCGGTTCATCCATGAGGATGCAGCCTTTTGCGTGTGCAAACGCCTCTTGTGCTTCTTGGACGCTTATCGGACGCTCCGTTTCCACCCATACGCTCTCGCTGTGTGCCCGAAGCGACGGAACCCGTACGCAGGTGGCACTCACCCGGATGTCCGAATGCATGATTTTACGTGTCTCATGGTACATCTTCATTTCCTCTTTCGTGTAACCGTTTTCGGTAAAAACATCGATATGGGGAATCAGATTGTAGGCTAACTGGTACGCAAACTTGTTGACCGTCACTTCTTCGCCGTTCAGCACTTGGCGGTATTGCGTCTCCAGTTCTTTCATCGCTTGAGCTCCTGCACCCGAGGCGGCCTGATAAGTCGATACGTGTACGCGCCGGATATGGCTCAGACGCTCTATCGCCTGCAATGCCACTACCATCTGTATCGTTGTGCAGTTCGGGTTGGCAATGATGTTGCGGGGACGGTTCAGCGCGTCCGCCGCATTCACTTCGGGTACCACTAAAGGCACATCTGCGTCCATGCGGAATGCGGACGAGTTGTCAATCATGACAGCACCGAAACGGGTGATATCTTCCGCGTATGTGCGTGACACACCTGCGCCCGCGGAGACAAAAGCAATATCGACGCCTTTGAAAGCGTCGTTGTGTTCCAGCAGTTGTACCTCGTACTCTTTGCTGTGAAATTTATACTTTGTTCCTTTACTTCGCTCGGAACCGAAAAGCCTTAATTCGGAAACCGGAAACTGTCGCTGTTCTAACACAGCTAACAGTTCCTGTCCGACGGCGCCAGAAGCGCCTACGATAGCGATGACCATATTAAGCTAATGCTACAATGGTGTCAGCCTCTTCTTCTGTGAAGTTCAGTTTACCTTCGCGGGCCAACCATCCGAGAGCCAAAAAGAGCTCGTCGTTTTTCAGTTTGGTGGCTTTCTTCAGAGCTTTCAAGCCCTGTGCTCCGTTCTGGAGTGCAGCCCATACAAGGCCTGCATTTTCGCCAATTTTAGTAATCATAATAAATAACTTAAATAAATTTGTGACTAATCGAGTGATATTATATGGGTCACTCCTCCCATTTCTTGAACACCAGACAAGCGTTATGTCCTCCGAAGCCGAACGTGTTGCTCAGTGCATATGTGATATCGCGTTTCTGGGCTTTGCCAAACGTGAAATTGATACGGTAATCGATATTCTCGTCTATATCCTCAGAATCATGATTGATGGTGGGAGGTATGATACCATCCTTCAGGGCCATGATACAAGCTAATGCTTCTACTGCACCCGTGGCGCCAATCATATGTCCGGTCATGGATTTAGTGGAGTCTAAATTCATCTCATAGACGTGCTCTCCGAATACGCGCTGGATCGCTTTCAACTCTGTCACATCTCCTAAAGGAGTGGATGTGCCGTGTGTGTTGATGTAGTCGATGTCTGTCGGTTGCAGACCTGCGTCCTCAATGGCTAAACGCATTACGCGTTCCGCTCCTTTGCCATCCGGATCAGGGGCAGTCATGTGGTATGCATCGGACGTCATGCCTTCGCCTATCATCTCTGCGTAAATCTTTGCCCCGCGCGCCTTGGCATGCTCGAATTCCTCCAAAATAAGGCAAGCAGCACCTTCACCAAGCACAAATCCGTCACGCGATTTGGAGAAGGGTCGGCTGGCAGTATAGGGAGAGTCATTGTTGGTGGAGAGAGCATGAAGCGAATTAAAACCACCGATACCGGTGTATGTCACATCTGCGTCTGCTCCGCCGGTTAGAAGTACATCTGCATGCCCCAGACGAATTTGGTCGAATGCAGAGGCCACGGCATGGGACGATGATGAACAAGCTGTGCTGACGGAGAAACTCAAACCTCCCAGTCCAAAACGGATGGATATATGTCCGGCGGCTATGCTCGGAATGGCTTTCGGAATCATGAACGGGTTGAAACGGGGAACTCCGTCACCTTTTGCAAAATCCATTATTTCCTCCTCGGTGGACAGCAAACCTCCCATTCCGCTGCCCCATATGACACCTACACGGCTACGGTCTTCTTGCTCCAGATCCAGTCCGCTATCGCGTAAAGCCTCATCCGCAACGCACACAGAAAATTGTGCATAGCGGTCCATCTTTTTCAATTCCTTCCGGTTGAGGACGTTTAGCGGATTGAAATTCTTTACTTCGCCTGCAAAATGTGTCTTGTAGCGCGATGCATCAAACGAAGTAATAGGCGCGATACCACTCACGCCATTGATTAATGAATGCCACGTCTCTGGTGCTGAATTGCCTACCGGTGTAAGCGCTCCAAGACCCGTAACTACAACCCTTTTTAACTGCATTTGTCTCCCCTCGTACAATAAAAAGCAGACGAGTTTACAGTATTCCCGTAAACTCGCTCACTGATGTGAAAAGAAAATTATTTGCCTAATTTCTCCTCTACATAAGCTATTGCATCGCCTACGGTTGCAATCTTCTGGGTATCCTCATCAGGAATCTGAATCTCAAATTCCTTTTCGAATTCCATAATCATCTCTACGGTATCCAGAGAATCTGCACCAAGGTCAGTCTGGAAGTTAGCTTCGTTAACAACTTGTGACTCCTCAACGCCCAGTTTATCAGCAATAATTGCTTTTACTTTTGCATCAATTTCTGCCATAATACTAAATCTTTAAAAGTTAATATGTATGTGTGTTAGTTAAATATTCTTTTTGTTATCATTTCCGCCCACTCCGCGAAAAAGTGCGCAAAGTTACTGCTTTTTTCTGAATTGTGCAAATTTTTTTGTCTTATTTTTCGATTTTGTCACTTAAATATAGCATTATTTTGCCTAAAAAGGTACCGCTCTTAGCCATTTGACACAAAGGTACACTATCGCCATTGCAATTAGGAACACGGTAGTTGACATGTGGAACATGAGTGTGTCCTCCGATGACGAGATCAATTCCTTTGGTGAGGCGGACCATTGCCGAATCACTCGCCGCACCGGGTGTTTTTTCGGCAGTGCCTACATGGCTGAGGCATATAACAACATCGCATTTCAGAGCACGAAGAGTGTCCGCCATTGCTTGGGCAACGGGGTATGGGTCATGGTAAGTGCAGTTTCCGAAATTGGCGGTAGAAATCAAACCTCTCGGCTGGCACCCCAAACCAAAGATTCCCACTTTCAAACCACCTTTGTTAAGAATGATATAAGGCTTGACAAGTCCATCCAATGGAGTGCCGGTAAAATCATAGTTGGCACAAACGAACGGAAAATCTGCCATGCGGATGAGCATAGCCAAACTGTCAAGCCCATTGTCAAACTCATGGTTTCCCAGCGTGGCGGCATCGTAACCCATCCTGTTCATTGCCTCTATTTCCACTCGTCCGTTGTAGAAATTAAAATACGGTGTGCCCTGACAGAAATCTCCTGCGTCCAGCAACAATAGGTTTTTGTCTGCTTTCCGTTCCTGAGCGATGAGGCCCATGCGTCGTGCGTAGCCTCCGAGGTTAATATCGTGTTTGGGCTGCACTTGCGAATGGGTATCATTGGTATGCAAAATGGTCAGGTGGTCGGAATGAGGGGTACAGCTGACCAATATAAGGAAGGCGGAACAGTATAGAAAAATGTGTTTCATGGTTCAATTCTCCATCTTAATGGAATCTCTTGCTTATCTCGTCATCGGAAAGCAGCGAGATAATTGTTTTTCCTTCCGGAGTGTGTTGGTAACCCGATAATGTCTTCAAACGCGAAATCAGGTCACGCATCTCAGCGTCTGTCAGATTCTTACCGTACGGAATGGCGGCACTTTCTGCAAGCGCCAGAGCTATTTGCTCTTGCCATTCACGGCGTGTGTTGGCGCCGCGTTCACGAACCTGCGCGAGGATATGTTGCAGCACCGGAATAGACGATTGGTCCACTATCTGTGCCGGAACACCTTGTATGGACCAACTGTCCGGGCTCAGTTGCTCAATATCGAAACCGATAGCCCGCAGATCGTCTGTCAGTTGTGCCAATAGAATCATGTCGTCCTGAGATAAACTTAGTATTTCGGGGAAAAGCAATTGTTGGATAGCACCTTGTGTGTGTGCCAGTTGTTCCATAAACTGAGCGAATAGTATGGTCACATGGGCTCTGTGCTGGTTGACAAACACCAATCCGTTTTCGCTTGGAACGAGAATATATTTTCCCCCGTATTGCCATAGCGGACAACTCTCGGTATCTGTGCCCTCCAATACACCCGGAATACTCAGATTATTCGAGATAACCGGATTATTCTGGGTGTCCGGAAGATTCTGGTACAGGCTTTCCCAGTTTTTTACCACCTTGTCCGGATAAATAACACCTCGTTTGTGGAATGGGTTATAGGTCGGATCGGTCTGTATGTCCGGACGTATAATCGGTTTATCTTGAGGCAGCGGTATGTCAAGACTGCCACTTGTGTCAAAATCTATGGTCGGCGCCAGCGTAAATTTGCCTAATGCCTCCCTCACCGCTGCCATCAGAATCTGAAAGATGGTCTGTTCGTCAGCGAACTTGATTTCCGTTTTGGTAGGATGAATATTCACATCGATGGATTCAGGGGCAATATCAAAATAAATAAAGAAGGATGGTTGGTAGTCATTAGGCAGCATGCCCGAATAAGCGGTTAGTACCGCTTTCTGAAAATACGGATGCCGCATGTATCGCCCGTTGACAAAGAAAAACTGCTCAACTTTGCGGGTAGCGTTCTCCGGCTTGATGACAAAGCCTCGAATGGTTACCAAATCCGTTTCCGTTGCCACTTCTACGAATGCAGAGGTATAGACATTGCTTTTCGTGTTGCCAAAAACGGCTTCGATACGTTGTTTCTCTGTGCCTGCAGGTAATTCTAACAGAATCTCGTCGTTGTGTACGAAAGTGAAGGTCACTTTCGGATAGACGAGCACGATATGGTAGAACTCAGTCAGCAGATTACGTAACTCTGTTTGGTCTGTCTTTAGAAATTTGCGGCGTACCGGTACATTGAAGAACAGATTACTTACTTTGATGTTTGTTCCAACAGGGCAGCTGCATACCTCCTGACGCACGATATTGGAACCGTGTATCTCAATGAGCGTACCTGTTTCGTCTTGTGCGCGGCGTGTGGTCATTTCGACTTGCGCCACAGCGCATATACTTGCTAAAGCTTCGCCGCGGAACCCCATTGTGCGGAGAGAAAACAGATCCTGCGCCTCGCTGATCTTGCTTGTGGCATGGCGTTCAAAAGCAAGGCGTGCGTCCATCTCGCTCATCCCGATACCATCATCTATCACTTGTAACAGTGTTCGGCCTGCATCACGAACAATCACCTGAATGCGTTTGGCTTTCGCATCCAGACTGTTCTCTACAAGCTCTTTCAGACACGATGCAGGGCGTTGAATCACCTCGCCAGCGGCTATCTGGTTCGCTACACTGTCCGGTAATAAATGAATGATATCCATAGTAAACAGGTAACGCGATTCCACCATCGCGACACCTTATTATATATAATATATTATAATAGCAGAAAAGCTAACAGAATGGCCAAAAGCAGGGCAATCCATAATCCCAGACGGGAATTCTTCTTTTTGCGCAGCTCGGTCATATTTTTCTCATGCTCTTCCCGGAACGACCCGTGCTGAAGACGCGCAAGTTTTTTATCCTTGCGCGCCTCCTTTTCTTTGTCGAAGTAAATGGGGCGGTAGTCCCACTCACGGGGTTTCGGTACTTTTGGAAAAAGTACAGACATCTTGTCAGTTATAAATAAGTGTCAGTCTTTTTCCTTTTTGTTATTTGACGATAGCTTTGAACTCTGCGTCCTCTGCAAACTTGGCAAACTCAAGGTCTTTCTGTGCACGAGCCTTCAGGGAAGCGTCTTGTGCGATAGCGGACTTCAGGTTGCTCAGTACTGCCTCACGGTCGTTGGTGCGGGCACCTACGATAGCTTTCAGATAAGAGGTGACAGCGTTCGGATTCTTGACAGCATCCAGCGTGCGGGCTGCGTCGGCGTACTCTTCGTTCAGAATCTGCTGTACAGCGGCGTTGTTGGTGGCCTGGCTACCGTATGCTTTCTTAGCGGCAGAGTACTCGCCTCTCTTCGAATAGAGAGTACCAAGAGCTGCGTCAAGGTTGGCGCTTGTGCCTGCTGCTTTGCCCAGATGCTCCTCAGCTTTTGCAAAGTCTCCGTCTGCCAGAGCAGCGATACCTGCGTTGTAGTTCAGGTCAGGATTGTTCGGCTGGATTTCCAAAGCCTTTGCGAAGCAACGGCGTGCCTCTGCTACATTGCCGGACTCGAAATAGAGTTGACCCTGGCCGTTCCATGCGCGGTAATCATTGTAAATCTTAGCGGCTTTCTCATAGATAGCCATCTTCTCTGCATGGTCGTTGGTCAGCGTAGCTGCATAAAGCAACTCCTCAACGCTCAACTGAGACGCGTCGTTCTTCGCTAACTCGCGAATCTCATCATCGCTCTTGCCGATTACATCGGTAACGATGAGGAGACGGCTGCGGCGCAGTGCAGGAAGAACATCCTCTGCCAAAGTGCTATATACAGCGCTCAAGTTTTTGATTTGTGCCTCGCGCTCTTCAGGATCATCATACATGGACAATACACGGAGAACAAGGTCTTTGTCCTGAATATTGCTCTCCTCTACTTTCTTCTTGAAGCCTTCCCAGTCCTCAGCGGTAATGTCTTGACCAACCTCTTTCTGAACTTTGTTTTTCTTCAAGTCGTTCTTGAGGAAGTTAGCGGCTGCTTTCTGACGACGCTGAGCCAAACCTTGGTTCAACTCCTGCGAACCATCCGGAGAAGCATATCCTGCTACCATAATCTGGTTGATCTCTTTGTTGTCGCTCTTGTTGGCGTCTTTGATAGCTGCCTGCAGCGCTTTTACACTCTCCGAACGAGTCTCCGAAGAACGGAGTTCGGCTTGCTGGATGAGGAAGCGGATTTCTGCCTCGGTCTTCTGTTGGATAACACGTTGGAACTTGTCCGGTGTGCCGGCCAGTGAGTTGTCATTGGCTTTTACCAGTTCCGGGGTAACAATGACACCGTCTGCTACTTTGATGTCAGGAATCTCAATGACTTTGCTTCCAACATGAGCATCAAAACGCAGATACAATTCTGATTCTCTCATTTCGGGAACGAAATCGAACGAGCAGTGCTGTGAATACGTGCCGCCCTTTTTGTAATTAACGGTTTTTCCGTTCTCTTTAGCTTTCTCACCTACATAGGTAACAGGCTGTCCCAGAACTTCTTTGCCGTTGAATTTCAGCACCGGGGTGACAACCAGAACACCCTTCTTTGCAAATTTCTTCTCGGGGAAAGTACCCGTAATGTCTGCGTCCACTTTGTCGCCTTTCAATACCAGCGGATTGGGGGTGACAGAAAGTTCGTCAGGATTCGGCAACGTCTTGTTGCACGATGCCAACACCGCTACACAAGCGATGAGGCTAAGAAATAAACCTTTCTTCATACGCATATAAAAATTGTTTGTTAAAATTAGTTTTTGTAATTTGAGCGCAAAGGTACAACTTTTTTTTCAATTACGCAAGATTTTAGTAAAAAAAAAAGTTTTTTATCCTTTTTAGGGCACAAAACCTTGTGCATGTCAGTTTATTTTAGTACCTTTGCAACGTATTTGCAGAAACAACAATGTATAGAATAGAGAAAGAGATATTGTCAATGCCGGACGAATTGTACCGGACAATGGAGTACGGCAAGGTGTATTTTGTGGAGGGTTCTGATTCCTCTCTCCTTAATGAATATATACGTGCGAACGCGAAAAAGATGGAAGAGCGGGTGAATCATGACGAACGCAATTGGGTCACATGCAGTCTGGTGTGTCTTGATGCTCACAATCCTCTTTTTGCCTCTGGACCGGATGCTGTGCTTTATAGCGCGTTGATACCCTCTGAAAATGATGCAGAAGGAGCATACCCGTTTCTGAAAGCAACGCTTCATGAGCCGGAACCGCATCTTTTTGCGCTCTTTGATGCTTATTTCGAATCCCTGCAGCATGCGTTTGATGATGCTTTGGATGGAGAAGATAATTTCTTTTCCCCTTTGAATGAAGAATCTCTGTTTATGCCGGATGCTGAGTGCCTAATGGCAGAAAGTTGCGATTATTCCTGCGTAGAACCAAGTGTGGATGCATTTTATGACAGAAAGCTGAAACCGTCCTCAGCGAGTGGAGAACGTGCTGACCGTATGTTTTCATTCGGGAGTTCGCGTATGCGGCGTTCACTTAGTGAACCGAGTCGCCTGCAAATCACGCCTTGTACGTATGATGTGCTATTGCCTGATTATGAACGCGAGATTCATTTTACCGCGCAGGTAAAGGCGCTATATGTGCTCTTTCTCAACCATCCGGAGGGCATACGAATGAAAGAGATTGAGGATTACAAAGAGGAATACAAACAACTATATCTATGTCTTACTAACCGTTCCGACATTGATAAATTACGATGGTCGGTGGAGAAATTGTTGGATGTATGCAATCCTAACGCGTTGAATGTCAAAAAATCACAATGCAATGCTGCTATTTCGTGTGCCATTCCCGAATACGAAATGAGAAGGTATTACGAGATTGAAGTCAACCGTGGGCAGCCGCATAGAATCAATCTTGACCGTTCGCTGGTTTCCTTGCCGGAAGAATTGCGGCAAAAAAAGAGTTTGTAACGTTACAAACTTTTGTCTGTATCGGAAATATGTCGTACCTTTGCATCGGATTTCAAAAGTCCGGTGCAATTTTAGCGTGCGTTCGGAATGAAATAAGGATGCTTAAGCCCTTTGTGAAAAGCAGGTAAAAAGCAGGTAAAAGGCAGGGGAATGACAATTGATAAAAAAGAAGACGCGCGGTACATACCGCGAGAATGGATAAAAGATTATTAACGCTTTAAAAACTCATCACTATGGAAACGAAAGAAACAATCATGAAGACTAACGTGTACAATCTCGTTATTCTTGACAAATCCGGCTCAATGGAGAGTATCCGTAAGGAAGCCGTTGACGGTTACAACGAAACACTTGGTACTATTCGTGCCGCACAAAACAAACATCAGGATACGCAGAACCATTTCGTCTCGCTCGCGGCTTTCTGCGGATGCGGAGTTGAAATGATTTTCGACAAGAAACCGATTGCGGAAGTTTCACAACTCACACAGAACCAGTATGAACCATGTTGTGTTACACCGCTCTATGATGCTATCGGTTCGACTATCAAGAAACTGAAAAAAGACATTCAGAGCGATGAAGATGCTGCCGTTATTATTACCATTATTACCGATGGTTATGAGAATGCTTCCAAGGAATGGACGGGTGCAGCCGTCAAACAACTCATCGAAGGCTGTAAACAAGAAGGCTGGGTATTCGCTTTTATCGGAGCCGGAGAAGACATCGTCAAAGTGGCATCCACCATTTCCATCTCCAATACGGTCGTATGGGAAAAAACGGCAGAAGGAACGCAGCGGATGTTTGACACCAACAACGGCGCCAGTACACGGTTCTTCGACAAAATGGCGGAGTGTTGCAGCTGTATGCCGGTGGAGGAACGAAAGAGCAAGAGAATGGCTTTCGCCGAAGAATTCTACACGGAATAGATATGGGAAAAAGCGCCGAAAAGCGCTTTTTTTTTGCATATATCAAAAAAAAGCAGTACCTTTGCACCGGATATGGAAAAATGGATTTCATATATATTTTGCGTGTGGCTGTGTGTCGCTTGTACCGGCGGTCAGTCCAAGACGGAGAAATACCTTGCGGAGCAGCAAATACGCGATTCGGTCGGGCTTGCGGACCAATTGCGCAGCATTGCTTTTTACCAGCATCAAAGGGATTCCCTCATTCCTCTCGCGGACTCCCTGCTGCCGCTTTTCAAATACGAGAAAAATGACAAATACCAGAGTCGCGGGTATTACGTGGTGGAAAAACGCAGGCCGAAAGGAGAGAATCTGCGGGTGCTGGTCAGGGACGATGGAAAAGAACTGCTTGTCTATCACAACGGGAAAAGAGTGGAGCGCAATAACTACGAAAAGTTGAGCGGAGAATACAACGATGCGCTCGAAAGGGCGCAACATCTGCAAATTGTAATACTTGATATCCAAGAACTGGAAAAACGCATCAATCAGACCTCTTTGGAGATACAAAAATATCAAAAACGCTTGCAAAAATAATTTATATTGCATTATTAGCGGCGAATATTTGCATATATGAGGGATTTTATGTATCTTTGCACGCTCTAAGATAAACGGCATACTGCAAATGCCTGAAACGGAACATAGTTAATACTAAATAATACATGGAATTATGAGCGAAACGAAATACGAGAGTAAAATAACATCCGCGAACTGCTCAGCCCAGCAGATTTATCGCGTTATAAGCAACTTGCAGAATCTTGAGCGAGTGCGCGACAAGATACCTCAAGACAAAATTCAGGAAATGGAGATAGAGCCGGACTGTATCCGCCTCAAGGTGGATGGTTTAGCGCAGATAATCACCATTGCCATAGTGGATAAGATAGAGAACGACACCGTCAAGTTCGGCGCAGAGGGCGTTCCTATGGATGCGAATTTCTGGATTCAACTCAAAGAAGTGTCACCGGTGGATACACGCATCAAACTGACGCTCAAAGCGGACATCCCAATGATGTTCAAGATGATGATTGGCGGCAAAATACAGACCGGCCTTGACCAGGCGGCAGAAATGCTTTCGCAGTTCCCCTATGCGCAATGGCAATAAGGAAACCGTTCCATTCCTTTCGACAAGATTCTTATAATATAGTTTAAATTTTTACAATCTACATGAAGCGTCCACGCATACATAGAGAAGGAAGAAACACCATCATCGGTTTGGTGCTTCTCTTGTTTATTATTAATATTCCGGTGTACATGTTCACGGCAGAGAACCACTGGATTTTCGGAGTGACTCTGGTGATCACAGCCTTGCTGTTAGTCTTCGTCTCTTATTTCTTCCGCAATCCGGTACGTGTACTTGAGATAGACGATCCGAACTTTATTATCGCTCCGGCTGACGGACGCGTAGTGGTGATCGAACCTACCGACGAGAACGAGTATTTCCATGAGCGCAAGTTGCAGGTGTCTATCTTTATGTCACCTTTCAATGTGCACGCCAATTGGTATCCCATTGAGGGAACGATTTTGGTCAGCGAGCATCAGAAAGGACACCATAAAGGTGCATGGCTGCCTAAATCCAGTACGGAAAATGAGCGTTCGCTTGTCGTGATTGAAACACCTTCCAAAGTGCTAATCGCCGTACGACAGGTTGCCGGCGCCATGGCAAGACGCATCGTCACCTATGCCAAAGCGGGCAAACAATGCCATCGAAACACACATCTTGGCTTCATCAAACTCGGCTCACGAGTGGACATGTACCTGCCGCTGGATACGGAGATGTTTGTCGAAGTGGGGGATTCCGTGCGCGGAAACGAAACTATTATCGCCCGCCTGACGGACGAAAACGCTCCAAAAGCGGAAAAGAATGTATAACATTAACATAATAAGACCATGAATTTTGAAGAATTATTTGCGCAGTATCCCTGCCCTTTTACGGATGAGCAAGTGCAAGCTCAAGTTGCTGACATCGAAGCGAAACATTTCGCTGAGAACAATAATGTTGAGGTGTGGAAAGAGTGCCTCCATCAGATTGATTACACCACGCTGAGCGCCGATGATACCATCGCGAAGGTGGAGAAAATGGCGAATGCGGTAAATAACTTTGAGAAAGACTTCCCCGGTATCCCGAATGTGGCAGCTATCTGTGTTTATCCCGCTATGGCGGAATATGTACGCAAAGCGCTCAAAGATCCGAAGTTCAATATCGCTTGCGTAAGCGGAGGTTTTCCTGCTTCGCAGACTTTTCTGGAGGTCAAAGTGGCAGAGACCGCAATGGCGCTCAGAGCCGGAGCAACGGAGATAGATATCGTACTGAGTGTCGGTAAGTTCCTCGAAGGCAATTACCAGGAGTGCTTCGACGAGATCAGCGAGTTGAAAGCCGTTTGCGGCGACAAGCATTTGAAAGTAATTCTGGAGACGGGTATGCTGAAGAGTGCTGAGAATATATGGAAGGCATCCATTCTGTCTATGGCTGCAGGTTGCGATTTTATCAAGACCTCAACTGGCAAGATCAGTGTGAACGCAACGCCGGAGGCGACTTTCGTTATGTGTCACGCCATCAAAGCTTGGCGCGAGAAGACGGGAATCAAAATGGGTTACAAACCTGCCGGTGGTGTTTCTACTACGGAAGAAGCAGTACAGCATTTCACGCTGGTTAAGGAAATCCTCGGCGAAGAGTGGCTCAACAACGAATCATTCCGTTTCGGCGCTTCCCGCCTTGCCAATAACCTCCTTTCTTCCATCGTAGGCAAAGAGACCAAGTATTTCTAATAGGCGCAAAGCGTTGCGCATAAAGAATTTTATTACATAAAAGACAAAAAAATGACACTTTTATTTGCAAGTGTCATTTTTTTTGTGTAATTTTGCAGCGCAAAATGTAATAACTCTAATTCAAAGGAGAATAATTATGAGCACAACGGCATTACAAAATGTATGGAATACCATTCTTGGTTTTAATCTGACGACAGAGAACAAACGTTGGATTGCGGAGCATCTTATCGAGCAAGTAGAGGCAGAAACCAAAGAGCAGTTGAAGCCATATACAATGGCAGAAATTGATGCCATGATAGATGAGTCGGAAGCAGATTTTGCTGCCGGACGATATTACTCATTGGAGGAATCCCGTAAATTACGTAACGCTCATTTAGCTGAACTCATCAAAAAATGATTATTCGTTGGTCACGTAAGGCTCAAACGCAGCAAAATCAAGTTGCGGAATACATATATAATGAATTCGGAGAGAAAGCTCTTCGGGATTTTTATAACAAACTGGAAAAAATAGAAACGGAGTTATTGTCTTTCCCTGAATTAGGTAAGGTAGAACCACTTTTAGCCCATCGATCACGTGTCTATAGAAGTATTGTGGTTACTAAAAAGAATAAACTCGTTTATTCTATAGAGGCTGATTGTATTTATGTTTCTTCTATTTGGGACACACGTCGTGAGCCAAAGAAACAAGCAAAGAAAACGACATGATATATCGTCACTTACTGACGCTAAACAGAAGGACATAGCAAACAGCGCAAAGCGTTGCGCAAAATAAGCGTTATAAGCCGAGAAACTTGATTCTTTGAAAACTGGACACTTTCAAAAATCATTATCTATTCAAGTACGGTTTATGCACGCTCACGTATCAGCGTGAGTTTTCCGTGCATTTATTTGAATAGATATAGGTAGTCCAGAACCTCAAAGAATCAAATGAAGCGAACGAAAGCGCACGCTTTTTCGTTGTATAAATGTCGCAGTAGAGTCCCTGCAAGAAATGTACCCTCGTTAAGATTGCGGACATGTGGACAACACAAGCCACGGACCGAGCGACGAGCGGGAGACAACCGAGATACAAACGGCACATGAAAGGGGCGGAAAAATGTACACTGATTAAGAAATAACCAAACAAAATCAACATAATTTATGAACCATTTAAGTTGTGCCCGACACGGATTTAGGGAATCATTATGAGAAAAAAACTATTTACACTTTTGCTTGCGGTAACGGCAAGTCTTGGAACGCTTTTCGCTTGGGATTATGAACACGTCCAAATCGGCGATTTGTATTATAACCTCGATGCCACTAACAAAATGGCAGAAGTAACATCACAATATAGCAGTTATCCGTATTGGTCAGCAACTATTACGACAGCCGATATTCCTATGTCTGTATTCTATAATAGCGTAACTTATAGCGTTACAAGTATCGGCAAAGATGCGTTCTACAATTGCAACGGACTGACTTCGGTTACTATTCCTAACAGCGTTACAAGTATCGGTAGCGATGCGTTCCGTGGTTGCAGCGGACTGACTTCGGTTACTATTCCTAACAGCGTTACAAGTATCGGCAACTATGCGTTCTACAATTGCAGCGGACTGAAGGAAGTGCATATATCAGATTTGGCAACATGGTGCAAGATTGGTTTTGGTAGTTATTTTGCCAACCCACTTTACTATGCACATAATTTATATTTGAACGGGTCACTTATTACCGATTTGGTTATCCCGAATAGCGTCACAAGTATCGGCAACTATGCATTCTACGATTGCAGCGGACTGACTTCGGTTACTATTCCTAA
The DNA here is from genome assembly GCA_900319995.1 of uncultured Bacteroidales bacterium. Lineage (GTDB taxonomy): Bacteria > Bacteroidota > Bacteroidia > Bacteroidales > Paludibacteraceae > Colicola. The sequence goes on along the minus strand of ONQO01000008.1, from coordinate 774 downwards.
TAGCGTCACAAGTATCGGCAGCAGTGCGTTCTACAATTGTAGCGGACTGACTTCGGTTACTATTCCTAATAGCGTTACAAGTATCGGCAGCTATGCGTTTTATAATGTGCTTAATATTGCTTATAATGGAACCGCTACCGGCTCGCTATGGGGTGCAAGGAGCGTTAATGGATATGTAGATGGACATTTTGTCTATAGCGATGCCACAAAGACAGAGTTGATTAAATGCTCTGCCGCGATAGAAGGAGGAGCTGACATCCCTTCTGGAGTGAAAAAAATCAGTGAGTCAGCATTCTCTAATTGCAGCGGACTGACTTCTGTGACTATTCCTAACAGCGTTACAAGTATCGGCTATAATGCCTTTTCTGATTGCAATGGACTTAAAGAAGTGCATATCTCAGACATGGCAGCATGGTGCAAGATTCGTTTTGCCACTTATTATGGTTATTCACATTACACAAACCCATTGAGCCAAGCACATAAACTTTATCTTAACGCCCAATTAGTAACTGATTTAGTTATTCCGAATAGTGTCACAACTATCGGTAGCTATGCGTTCTACGATTGCAGCGGACTGACTTCTGTTACTATTCCTAATAGCGTTACAAGTATCGGCTACGATGCGTTCCGTGGTTGCAGCGGACTTAAAGAAGTGCATATCTCAGACATGGCAGCATGGTGCAAGATAAGTTTTGATAGTGATGATGCCAACCCGCTGTACTATGCACATAATCTATATCTAAATGGCGCACTTATTACCGACTTGGTTATCCC